>JABHHN010000084.1 GCA_018671515.1 archaeon
ATCAGACACCGTAATGGATGATATTGAAGCTATGCTTAGGGTAAATCGTGAACAGCTTAATTTCGTACCTGAAGAAAAAGGTGGAGATATTGCAGGTAAATTAGTTGTTATAGATATTGATTCAGATACTCAAAAAGAATTAAGGATTGATTGTACAAAATTCGGAAGTGGTGCATATTCAGTTCCAATATCTGTAGAACATTTAAAATTTGAGACAGATGCAAAATTTATATTAGCAATTGAGACCGCGGGTATGTTTCAGAGACTTGTTAAACACAAATATTGGAAAAAAGCAAAATGTATATTGATATCAATGGGGGGAGTTCCATCCCGTGCATGTAGAAGATTCATAAGAAGATTAAGTGATGATAGAAAGTTACCAGTATATGTTTTTGCAGATGGAGACCCATATGGGTTCTTAAATATTTATAGAACACTTAAAGTAGGTTCTGGAAATGCAGCACATATTAACAAGTATTTCTGTGTTCCAAATGCACAATTTTTAGGAATCACACCACAAGATATTGTGAAATATAAATTACCAAGTCATCCATTAAAAGAAGTAGATATGAAAAGAATTAAAGATGGTATCAAAAATGATCCATTTGTTCATCATCATAAGCAATGGCAAAAAGCATTATCTGAAATGGCAGCAATGAAAGTTAGAGCAGAGCAGCAGGCATTGGCTAAATATGGTTTGAATTTTGTAATTACAGATTATTTACCAGATAAATTGAAGGATATGAAGACTTGGTTGCCTTAATGTTTTTTATATTCTAATTTTATTTTTTTCTTGGTACATGATAATGTGTGAAATCTTTTGGTTTAAACCAACCTAAAAGACCATCTAATTTAATAGATCCTGTACCTCTATCAACTTTTGTAACTTGATAACCTCTGTTAATTTCTAGATTTTTTTTCTTGCATTTTTCAATGTCTTTTTTATTTACTTGACATGCATTCTGAATATTATGGGTATGATATAGATAAACTCCTTCTTCAAATCTAATATTTTGATTCTTAATTTGGCTTAAATATTCCGTTTCTTCAATATTTTTTGATCTCATGATATACACTGCTAATTCAGGGTAATGTGACAAAATTTCTCTAGGCGTTTTCCTTTTAAATCTAGTATTACCAAATGCAAAATTTATTCCTTCATAATCATTTAAATCAACCATTGAATCTAAAGCGTTTTCACCATCTTTTTGGACAAGACTAGTAATAATTTGCTTTTTTATGGTATTTAGCTTTTTGCCAAATCCATTTTCATTTGCTATTTTTTTACTTTTATATACTGCTCTATATACTAAATCTATATTATTTTCATCTTCTATTATTTTTTGTAAAAGTAACTTTTTAACATCTTTAATTTTTAATAAATATGTAAGTCCTTCAATGTAAGGAACAAATCTATGATTATTCACACTTTCCTCATTTAGTGTTAATGCAAGACCAATTTTATATGCAGATTTATAGTCGTTATTTTGTAATTTTTCTTCAAAAGATGATTCATTATCTAATTGAAAAAAACTAGAGTTTGGAAAATAGTCTGCACCGAAAACTCCTACATTATTAATACCATAAATAAGTGATTTAGCCATTCTATTTTGTTTTTTAATATGTTTTTGAATTTTTTTGATTATTTTGGAATTAGATTTTAAAAAAGTATTTCTTTCATTATTTTTAATAACTATATTTTCTAATGTAAAATAAGGAAATTTACTTGGATGTATATATGAATTTACATAAGGTGAAAAAATTCTTTTCTCAACATCTATAGAAAAATCTATATCAAAAGATACATAATGTTTGTTAAAATCAAAATTTTTAGAAGCACCCTCTAAATCAATTACACTAATTTATATTCTTTTTTCATTTTTTTTACGACTTGAATTTTTTACTCGTAGTGTATAAAGATTATCTTCAAAAAAAAAAGGAGCTGCAAAAAATAGATTTTCTAATTTTTCTTCTTCCTCCATCTTTAAGATTCCAGCACTAATTTCTTTTACTAGGTCTTCAAGATTAGATTGAAAATTTTCCATTTGCATTGATAGTACTATGAGATAATTTTGTAATATTTAAACATACTGTTGATGTTTTAATAATATATTCCACTTCAACGTCAATTATTTAAACATCATTTACTTAGTTTCTTTTCCATGGTAAAGGTTGTAATAATAGGTGGAGGATTTGGTGGAGTTACTTCAGCACTTAATCTTATTAAACATAAAAATATTGATGTGACTCTTTTCAATAAGAGTGAAGGATTCTTGTTTACACCATTAATTGCTGATGTGATTTCTGGAAAATTAAAAAAAAGAGATATAATTTTTGATATAAAAAAGAATTTAGGAAGTAAAATAAAAGCAATAAATAAAGAAGTTGATAAAGTTGATTTTCAAAAAAAGAAAATCTATTATGATTCTTCAAATATAGAGTATGATTATATTATAATTGCAATTGGTGCAAAAGAAAATTATTTTGGAATTGATGGTGCAAAAGAAAATTGTCTAAAATTAAAAACAGTATATGATACAAATGATATTCAAATAAGAATACAGGAAGCATTGGTTGATGATAAAAATGAAAATAGTTTTGTAGTGGTTGGTGCAGGAGCTACAGGAATTGAATTGGCTGTAGAAATAAAAGATAGAATTGATTATTACAAAAAAAAAACAAAACAAAAATCAAATTTAAAAGTTTTAATTATAGATGGAAATGATAAAATATTAGGACCAATAAATAATGATAAAATAAGATCAATTGTTATGAAAAAATTATTGAAAAAAAATATTGATATTAAATTCAATAGTAGAGTTACTAAAATTACAAAAAACTATGTTGAAATAAATGGAAATGAAAAAATTATTACAGATAACGTTTTTTGGGCTGCAGGTGTAAAACCAAATACTATATTGACAGAACCTGAAATCGTAGACAAATCAGGTCATTTTCAAGTGAATGAATATCTTAAGATCAAAGGAATAGAAAATGCTTATTCAATAGGGGATTGTGCATCATTTATTCAGGAAGATAAACCTTTACCTGATTTTGCACAGGTAGCAGTAAAACAAGCAAAGATTGTGTCATATAATATCATAAATGAAATAAAAAATAAGAATTTGAAAAAATTTCATTATAATTCAGAAGGTTTTATTCTTTCAATGGGAAATACTGCAGTAGCAGAAGTCAAAGGAATAATAATTAGTGGAAAATTAGCTTGGATTATGCATAAAATAGTATATTCTATCAAGAGAATTGGATTAAAAAATCAAATAAGGACTTTTATTAAATTGATATTTTAGAATAAAATGGCGGCCCCGAAGACATACTCATTAGTATTCGTAAACTCCGAGTCCGTTAAACATTCTTAAAAATTGATATAAATATATACATTAGAATAAAAAAATGGCGGCCCCGAAGACATACTCATTGACATTCGTAAACTCCGGCCCCACAAAGTATTCTTAAGGATTGATATAAATATTCATATTAGAATAAAAAA
>JABHHN010000007.1 GCA_018671515.1 archaeon
AATTCCTGAGATAAATTATGAATATTCATTAAATGATAAAATGGAATTAATTGGATTAACTAATGATAAAATCCACATAGAAATTAATCCAGATTATATTATAAGAATAAAAAACAATAAAAAACTTACAATTGATGAAATACAAAAAGATATTGCAGATAGTTTTGAATCTGCAGATAAAGATACTCCTGAATTAATTGGATATTATCAGATAAATCCATCTTTTAAAATAAATTTAGATTTCAATCCTAATAAAATGATTATATCATTAAATAATTTATATAATGAAATAAATTCAAAAGGAATAAATGACATTGAAGAGATATTGAGATCAAATTCAGATTATATAAAAATGGACTTATGCAATGATAATATTGATTCAAAAAATCTAATAAAAATATGTGTTGATACTGGATTATATGAAGAATCAAAATCAAGTCTTCTTAATAATCAAAATATGGAAAAATTCATGCTTAAATTTGCAATGATATTTAATTAAACTAAAATGATAAGTTTTATGTCCTTTTCGTGCGTAAACAATATAAATATCAAAATTTTTTAGAAGATTTGGGGGTAATTATTATGATTAAAATTCCAGTAGAAACTATTATTGAAAAAATTTCTGCAAATACTGATCTATCACCTAGTGATGTAAGAGCAAAAATTGATACTAAATTAAAACAATTATCAGGATTAATTAGCGAAGAAGGTGCAGCACATATAGTTGCAAATGAATTAGGTGTAAAAGTTCTTGCTGATCCTGGAAATCTAAAGATTAAAGATATTTTACCAGGTATGAGAAACGTAAATATAGCTGGAAAAGTAATCAATGTATATGAAATCAGAGAATTCAATACACCAAACCGAAGTGGAAAAGTAGGATCATTTTTAATTGGAGATGAAACTGGCTCATTAAGAATTGTATGTTGGAATGATAAAACTGCATTGATGCAAAATTTAAAGAAAGAAGATATTGTTAAGATTGAAGTTGGATATTCTAAAGAAAGTAATATTGGAAGAAAAGAAGTTCATCTTGGAGATAAAAGTAAATTATCAGTTAACCCTGAAGGATTAAAAGTTGAAGGAGTAAGACAATTCGAAAAGGCAGATAGAAAAAAACTTTCTGAATTAACAGGTAATGAAAATAATGTTGAAATTATGGGAACTGTCGTACAAGTTTTCGATCCTAAATTCTTCACCGTTGACCCTGAAACTGGAAGAAAAGTAGTTGAAAAAAATGGAACTTATTATCTAAATGACAAACCTATTGAAAAAATGGGATATTCATATGTAACAAACATATTTGTCGATGATGGTACAGAAAATATAAGAGTTGTATGTTGGAAAAATCAAACACAAAGACTTTTCAATGTAAAGGATGAAGAAATATTAGCTAATAGAGAAGGATCATTTGAAGACATGAAAAATGAACTTCTTGGAAATATTGTAAAATTTGTTGGAAGAACAACTAAAAATCAAATGTTTGACAGAATTGAATTTGTTCCAAATCTAGTTATTCTAAATCCTGATCCAAAAGAAGAATTAGCAAGATTGGAAAAAGAAAAAGTTGAAGTTGTTCAAAAAGAAGAACTTGTTTCTCAAGAAGCAAAAGAAACTGCATCTGAAAATGTTGAACCTAAAGAAAATGTAGAAAATGTTCAAGAAACAAAAGTTGCAGAATCTCCAACTGAGAACTCTCAAACTAATAATCAAGAAATACCTGTTAGTGATAATGTAGAAAAGACTAAATCAATACAAAGTACACCTACTGAAAATAGTGAATCTGAAACTACAAAAGAAGAGACAAAAAAAGAAGATTCAGAAGAAGAAGATCTTATGTCACTTGATGATTTAGAAGAACTTGATGATTTAGAAGAAGAGTAAAACTTTTTTTTATTTTAATTATATTTTTTATATTGAATATCATTTCTACAACTAAATTTTACATTTTTTTTGTCATTAATTGAAGAATTTACTAAAGTAAATTCTTCTCTATAAAAGCAAGTGTTTCACACTTGCTAATTTTTCATGAAAATACTTCTTTCCTTTTTAATTAATCACGGAAATCCTAGAACATATCGAAACTCCTAAGTTTCGGATGTCTTGAAATTTAGAATTTCAATACACTTCGCTACCTCGCATTAAAGTACGAAGTGTGCTCGCTCGTGTTCTCAAGACGGATTTCCTGAATGTCAAACATAGGAAATTATAAATTTCCAGGCTTTGAAAACAAAAGTTTTCAAAAGGTCGACATTACGGAGAAAATCAATGATTTTCTAGTTCCCAAAAACCCTTTTGGTTTTTTTAGGACATCCTCCAACTAAAGTAAGAGGTTTTCTGTCGACTTCAACATAATTCTACCTCACTAGACACAGGACATTGTGACGTAGCCTATTTAAAGATTCCAAATAAAATTATTTCTATGTCAAATGTAAGTAAATAAAACTACGAGCATTTGACTACCCAACCCCTGGAGTCATAGTTACTCATAATTAAGGGGGTTTTGAAATAAAAACCGATAAGGAAGGGTAAATAAAATGAAAAAAACAAAAAACAAACCAGAAATAAAATTTAGAGCAGGAGCTATCTCTGCTACTGTGTGGAACAACCATACACAAAAAGATGGTGAAAACAAAGAATACAAAACGATTTCTTTTGTAAGAAATTATCAAGATAAAGATGGCAATTGGAATACTACTAATTCTCTTAGAATAAATGATCTTCCAAGAGCAGAACTTGTATTAAATAAAGCTTATGAATATCTTACTCTAAAAGATTCAGATAATGTAATTTTAGAAGAGGTAGTTGCATAATTTTTTTATTTTTTTTATTAAAATAATTCATTTAAATGAATTAAAATATATTATAATGTAGATGGGAGACTCTCATTTGCGAATAGATTTAAATTAAAGGTGATATTTATGAAAGCTAAAGAAAAAGAAATTGTTAATGATATTGAATTAGAAATGGAAAATATAAAAGAAGAAAAAGCTGAAGTGAAAATTATGGATCTTCCAGGAGTAGGTGCTGCAACTGCTGAAAAACTAGAAGCTGCAGGATATGATTCAGTATTGTCTGTTGCAGTCTCAACTATTGGAGGATTAGTAGACGCTTCAGGAGTTGGTGAAAATGTTGCAAGAAAAATGATTCAAGCAGCAAGAGATAATATGGATATGGGTTTTGAATCTGGTACAGATGTATTTAATAGAAGACAAAAAATAGAGAAAATTTCATTTGGGTGCAGTAATTTAGATAATCTTTTAGGTGGTGGTTTTGAAACTGGTGCTATAACTGAATGTTTTGGTGAATTTGGTTCTGGAAAAACGCAAATAGCACATGCGCTAGCTGTAGGATGTCAAGTTCAAGATCCAACTGCAGTTGCTGTTTTTATTGATACTGAAAATACATTTAGACCTGATAGGATTATTGATTTTGCAAAAGGAGCAGGTATTGATCCAGACAAAGCACTAAAAAATGTAAAAGTAGCTAGAGCGTATAATAGTGACCATCAAATGTTATTAGCTGAAAAAGTTGGAGATTTAGTCAAAAAAGGATTGAATGTAAAAGTTGTAATTGTTGATTCACTTACTGCACATTTCAGAGCTGAATTCATAGGACGTGGAACATTAGCTGTAAGGCAGCAAAAATTAAACAAACATATGCATGAACTTCTTAGAGTTGCTGATATGAATAATGTTTTAGTTTATGTAACAAACCAAGTCATGTCAAAACCAGATGTATTTTTTGGTGATCCGACTGCTGCAATTGGTGGACATATTGTTGCTCATGCATCAACATTTAGAATATATCTTAGAAAAGGTAAAAAAGGGAGCAGAGTAGCTAAATTAATTGATAGTCCTAATTTACCTGATGGAGAAGCTATGTTTTATCTTGAAACTGACTCTATAAAAGACTTCTAAAGTCTTTAAATTTTCTTTTTTTTCTTAAAAACCTATAATTTATATATTTATTACATTTTATAGGTTCTAATAAATATTTGTGAGGGTAAAAATAAATGCTTGAAAATGGAGATGCACCAGTAAAAGTTGGTGACGAATTAGATATAAAAATTAAGGCAGTTGGAGACAAAGGAGACGGTATCTGTAAAAAAGATGGATTTGTCATTGTTGTTCCAGGAACAAAGAAAGGAGATTTTGTCAAAATAAGATTGACAAAAGTTCTAAAAAGTGTCGGTTTTGCAGAAGTGGTTGAAAAACTCAAAGGAGAACCAAAAGTTTCTAATGAAGAAGTTGATATCGCCATAAAGGACATGGAGAGAAAAAAAGCAGAAGATCTTCCTCCACCAGGAGATCCTATATATACTGAAGAATTTTAACTTTTTTTTATTAAATTTTCATTATTTTTATAAATAACCTCTTTCTTCTAATTTTACATTGCCAATTATAAAGGAAAAGCTAAATAGGGCCTTTATTAAACTGCTGAGGCGATAAAAACCATGAAAATCGCAAGATTTTCGGGGTCCCAAAAATATTAAAAATATTTTTTAGGATGCAGTAAAAGATGAATTCTTTTACTACTTATTAAAAACTAAATGGTGAAATTAAAATGAGTGAAACAGAAGAACTATTGATATCAAATGATATATACCTAAAATCAGGTATACATATTGGAACAAAATTTAAAACAAAATATATGGAAAATTTCATATATAAAACAAGACCTGATGGTTTGTCAGTTTTAAATGTACAAAAAATTAATGACAGAATAAAAATTCTAGGAAGATACTTAAGTGATTATGAACCACAAGATATCTTAATTGTAAGTAGAAGAGAAAATGGATGGCAACCTGTAAGAGTTTTTGAAAAAGCAACTGGAGTAAAAATTCTAGCTGGAAGATATCCACCAGGTATTTTAACAAATCCTCAATTAAAAAATTATTTTGAACCAAAAATAATTGTTGTTGTTGATTCATGGCCTGATAGAAATGCAGTAAGAGATGCTATAACAAATGGTATTCCTGTTGTTGGTCTATGTGATACAAACAATGCATCAAATAATTTAGATTTGGTTGTACCATGCAATAATAAAGGAAAGAAAAGTCTTGGACTTCTATTTTTCCTTCTAGCAAAAGAATTCCTAAAGAACAAAGGTGGATTCAAAGAAGATGAATTCAAGTTCACATTAGAGGACTTCACACCTGAGTAAAAATATTAATTTTTTTATTTTTAAATCTTTTTTTCTATATTCAAACAATTATTAACAATTAAAGAAACATTTATATCATAATAAATAATAATTCTAATTATGCATTGGATCGATGTAACTAATCTAATAAAATATCCTATTCTTGCAGGAAGTCATATCATCATGATGTTTGTTTTTGTCTATTTTTTTGGAATATTAATATTTCAATTAGACATAAGTGCTCTTATTATGATTGTTATTTCCTCTATTATTTATACAATATATTTGAAATTTTACGTTTTTCCAAAAAAAATGAAAAGAAATCTTTTCTTTTGTTATTTATCAGTCCTATTTGTGACAATATTTATTTTATATATGTTCAGATTACAAAAATTTATAGATTTATTTGAAATTATAAATGGTATATTTAGCATGTTTATTGCTGCTATAATTGCATTTAGCATTGTAATTATCATTAAAGGATTTTTTTGGATAATAATAATTCTAATGATTTATTCAAATTTTTTTAAATTTTCTCTTAAAAGAATATTAATGTATATTGCCATTGCCATATTTGGAGGGTTAATTCTATTTATTTTCCCATCAATTGGTAATATGGAATCAGGACAATATCAACCAATTATATTTATGCTTCAAAAAACTATTTTCATTTTTTATGGTGGTTTGATGATACTCTCCACCCTAAAGGGTGGAGTATCTTTTAAATCTACCATGATTTCAATCTAGTTTGTTGCCAATAATCATATTTTCTTTTAACATCAAAATAATCATAATTTCCTTGACATTTTGTGATGTAA
>JABHHN010000085.1 GCA_018671515.1 archaeon
GAAAAATTCTTTGTAACCCATCTTGCCTGTGTGGCATGTAATTTTTTATCAAATACAAATGGTGATATAATTCTTTTTAGAAAATCTTTTTCAGGCAAGAAATCCGAATCAAATATGACTATATATTCTCCTTTTGTAAATTTAAGCATATGATTAAGATTACCTGGCTTAAAACCTGCATTTCCTCCTCTTCTGGTAACTTTAACTCGTTTGTAATTTTTTGCAAATAAATTTATTTTTTTTGATATTGATTTATCAGAACTATCATCACCAATCAATATTTCATATTTAGATTTAGGATAATCAAAATCTAAACATCTTTTTGCACAATTAAGTGCAGCAAGTTCATTATATGTAGGGATTTGTATCGTTACAAATGGAAGATCTTTCTCTTTAGCAATTTTTTCTTTATATTTATTCTTAAAAAATAGAAGATATATTGACATTAACAAATAACTTGATGTCAATGCAATCGTAACATATAATAAAACATAAAATATTGAATCAAAAGTTATATGTAATACATCTAAAAATGGCCTAGAATATTGAAGGTAAATATTGAAAATATTATCTCCTATTTTTTCATAAAACTGAAAAATTATTTCAAATAGTTGTCTAAGTTGTTCTGAATAGGGCATTTTATATCATTATTCCTTTTAGGAACTATTTATATTATTCGGTTTTTAGAACTTAGCACTGATTTAAAACGTTTTCTTATTTATCTTTATGATACTCGATAAATCCAAGTTTTGATATTTTTAAAGAAAGTAATGCACATTTTATTCTTGTCATACTAATGGGTATCCCTAACATTTCTAAAATATCATCTTTTGAAAGATCCTTTATATAATTAATATTTTTTCCTAACAATTTTTCTGTTAACATTGACATTGCTGCCATACTTATAGCACAACCATGACCATGAAATTTTATATCTTTTATTATTTCTTTATCATCAATTAATATATGAACACCTAATTTATCTCCACAAAGAGGATTTGAATCTTCTACACTAACAGTAGGATTAGATATCTCACCAAAATTTTGTGGATTTTCATAATGTTCCAATATATTTTCCTGATACATGTCCATGCTAATTTTCAATCACCTATAAAAATCATAATCTAAATGTCTTTTTTACTTTTTCTATTCCTTCAATTAATTTATCAACTTCTTCTTTTGTATTATAAAGATAGAAACTTGCTCTTGTTGTTGAGTTTTCACCTAGTCTTTCAATTAATGGCTGAGCGCAATGATGCCCGCTTCTTACTGCAACTCCTTCTGTGTCCATTATACTTGCTACATCATGGGGATGCACTTTATTAAGAACAAATGAAACAACTCCTCCTCTAATTTTCATATCTTTTGGACCAAATAACTTTAATCCATCTACTTCTTCTAATCTATTTAATGCATACTCTGTCAGTTTTATTTCATGATCTCTTATATCATCCATTCCAACTGATTCAAGATAATCAACTGCTGCTCCTAATCCTATTCCACCTGAAATGTTTGATGTACCTGCTTCAAATTTCCAAGGAAGATCATTCCAAGATGATTTTTCTAAAGATACTTCTTTTATCATATCTCCACCATACATGAAAGGGGAAATATTTTCAAGAATCTCTTCTTTTCCATATAAAGCACCAATTCCTGTTGGAGCTAACATCTTATGACCTGAAAATGCAAAAAAATCACAATCCATCTTCTTTACATCAACTTTCATATGTGGTACTGATTGTGCACCATCAACTAAAAAAAATGCATCATTATCGTGAGCAATCTTTCCTATTTCTTTTACAGGATTAATTGTTCCTAAAACATTTGATCCATGAATACATGTGACTAATTTTGTATTTTTATTTATTAGCTCTTCAAATTGTTCTAATTTTAATATCCCATCTTTTTCATTTATATCAACAAAATTTACTTTGATTCCTTTATCCTTAAGAATTGTCCAAGGGACTATATTTGAATGATGTTCCATTACAGTTGAAATTATTTCATCTCCTTTTTTCAATTTTCCATCTACAAGAGAATGCATAACTAAATTTATTGATTCAGATGTGTTTCTAGTAAAAATCATCTCTTCCATTTTATCTGCATTAATGAATTTAGAAACTTTAGTATGTGCATCATCATACATCTCTGTTGATTCTTCACTAAGTTTGTGCACTCCTCTATGAATATTTGCATTATTATTTCTATAAAACTCAGATATTACATCAATTACTTGATTAGGTTTTTGAGATGTTGCTGCGTTATCTAAGTAAACAAGTTTTTTTCCAGGATGTACTTCCCGCTCAAGGATTGGAAAATCTTTCCTTATTTTTTCAATATTCATTTTTCTGTCTTTTTTTCTATTTCTAATATTATCTTTTCTTTTAATTCAACATCTTTCATATCATCTATTGTCTCTTTTAAAAACGCAGTTATCAAAAGCCTTTCACCTGATTTTTGATCAATCCCTCTTGTTTTAAGATAGAATAAATGATCCTTATCAATTTTTCCAAGAGTTGCGCCATGAGATGCACGTACATCATCTGTTTCAATCTTTAATGATGGAATTGTATTTGATACTGCATTTTCAGAAAGCATCAAACTATGATTTGATAAATATGATTGTGTCTCTTTTCCTTCTTCATCAATTAGAATAAGACCTCTATATACTGAATTTGATTCTCCATCAAATGCACCTTTGACTAAAACATCACTTATAGTATTTCTAACATGATGATGAGGGTTTGTTGTTATATCAAATTTCTGATTTTTATTTGCATAGACCAATCCTTTATTTGTTGAATTTGATCCTTCACCATCTAAATGTGTATCAATTTTTATTCTACTAAACTTCCCCCCTAATTGAGAAAATCTCCAATTAACTTGAGCATCTCTACTAACACGTGCTGACCAATATGATACATTAGTTATATTATCATTCCAGTTCTGAAAATTATTGAAATTAAGTTTTGAGTTTTCTTTTGCATATACTTCTACAGAATCACACCTAAATGCTTCATAATCTCCCTTTTCTGAAGTATGTTCTTCTGAATATGTAAGTGATGCACCTTGTTCTAATATAATCAATGTATGATTGAACAAAGAGCTGGATTCTAATACATTATATTTTACCTTAAATATTGTATCAACTTCTACATTTTTTGGAACATAGATAAAAACACCACCATTCCACATTGCTTTATGTAGTGCCAAAAATTTATCTTCATAATTGTCTTTTTTTGAAAACAAGTATTCCTTGATTATTTCGGGATGTTTAGATATCGCTTCTATAATTGTTGTAAATATGACTCCTTTCTCTTTTAACAAATCATGAAACCCATCCATTTTTATTTCAGGATTTTTAATATCATTATCAAATTTTGAAAAATCCAAAAAAGATATATCAGTATATCTCCACTCTTCTGATTTATTTGAAGGCAAAGGATAAGAATAAAAACTATCTAAAGATAATTTTCTTTTTTCAAAAAAATGATTATCTTCTTTTAACGATCCCCTAATCTTCTCAATCTTTTCTTCTGTGAATATTGTTTTTAACATAATTTTCAACTCCTAAAAATCTCTCATCTATCCTACTGACCCTTCCATATTTAGTTCAATCAATCTATTTAGTTCAATTGCATATTCCATTGGAAGTGCTTTTATGAAAGGTTCCATGAATCCTCTGACAATCATTGCCATAGCTTCTGATTGTTCTATTCCTCTTGACATTAGATAAAATAATTGATCATCACTAACTTTATTGACACTTGCTTCATGTCCTATACTTACATCTTGTTCATTCACATTCATATATGGAAAAGTGTCTGTCGCAGATGTTTCATCAAGAATTAATGCATCACAAACAACATTAGATTTTATACCATGACATCCTTTATCTACTTCTAAAAGACCTCTATAAGTTGTTCTTCCACCATCTTTACTTACTGATTTTGATGTTATTATTGAAGTAGTATTAGGTGCCATATGAACCATCTTTGCTCCTGCATCTTGATGTTGTCCTTTCCCTGCAAATGCTACTGAAAGAACTTCTCCTTTTGCACCTTCTTCCATCAAATAAACTCCGGGATATTTCATAGTCAATTTACTTCCTAAATTTCCGTCAATCCAAGATATTGTCGCATTCTTATATGCAAATCCTCTTTTTGTAACAAGATTATAAACATTATTTGACCAATTCTGTATTGTTGTATATCTGATTGTTGCGTCTTCCATAGCAATTAATTCTACTACTGCACTATGCAATGAATCTGTTGAATATATTGGAGCAGTACATCCTTCTACATAATGAACAGAACTTCCTTTATCTGCAATTATCAGTGTTCTTTCAAACTGACCTACATTTTTTGCATTTATTCTAAAATAAGATTGTAATGGAACATCTACTTTAACTCCTGGTGGAATATATATGAAACTTCCACCTGACCAAGCAGCAGTATTTAATGCAGAAAATTTATTATCATTTATTGGAATTATTTTTGCAAACCATTTTTTTACTATATCTGGATGCTCTTTTAGTGCCTGATCCATCCCTAAAAAAATAACACCTTTCTCTTCAAGATCTTTTCTTAATGAATGGTATACTACTTCTGATTCATATTGAGCACCAACACCACCTAAAAACTTTTTTTCTGCTTCAGGTATCCCTAATCTATCAAATGTTTTTCTTATTCCTTCAGGTACGTCTTCCCAACTAGTTTCTGATTTTTCAGACGGACTCATATAATATGTGATATTATCAAAATCAATTTGACCTAGATTTGCGCCCCATTTTGGCATAGGTCTTTCTTGAAAATGTTTAAGTCCTTTTAATCTAAAATTAAGCATCCATTCTGGTTCATTCTTTATTTTAGAAATTTCTCTAACAACACCTTCATTTATTCCAGGTTTGGTTGTATGAAGATATTTTATATCATCACTAAAACCATATTTCTCCTTATATTCCTCACCAATATCAATATCGTCTGCTTGTGTAGACATATTAAACCTCTTTTTCTAATTCTTTGTAAATAAAATCATAACCTTCATCCTCTATTTTCATCGCTAATTCAGGACCTGATGTTTTGACAATCCTTCCATCATACATAATATGTACAACATCTGGTTTTACGTGATGAAGAATTCTTTGGTAATGTGTTATTATTAAAATTCCCATTTCTGGACCTGCCAATGTATTTACTGCATTAGAAACAATCTTAAGTGCATCTACATCAAGACCAGAATCTGTTTCATCTAGAATGGCTATTTTTGGTTCAAGTATTGCCATTTGAAGAATTTCACTTCTTTTCTTCTCTCCACCAGAAAATCCTTCATTAAGATATCTTGATGCAAACGATTTATCTATTTTTAGAAGATCCATTTTTTCCATCAAAAGCTTTCGAAATTCCATTACAGGTATTCTTTTTTCTTTTGTATATTTGACTGAATTTAATGCAGTCCTTAAAAAATTTGAAAGACTAACACCTGATATTTCACTTGGATATTGGAATGATAAGAAAAGACCTAATCTTGCTCTTTCTTCAGGAGCCAAATCTAAAACATTCTTCCCATCAAAAATAATCTCTCCTTTAGTAATTTCATATTTTGGATGACCCATAACTGCAAATGAAAGTGTACTCTTTCCTGAACCATTCGGTCCCATTAAAGCATGAATTTTACCTTGTTCAATTGTAAGATTAACTCCTTTAAGGACTTCTTTTTCCTCAACGTTTACATGCAAATCTTTAATTTCTAATTTTGACATTATAATTTCCTCCTATTAATAACATATATCGCAATCTTTTTTTGTATTTGAATAAGTACCACAAGCAACGCAAGTTTCTTTCTTTTCTTTTATTTTAGATAAAATTTTTTGTAATTCATACCTAATTGTTGATTCTCCTTGCATAATTTTTTCTGAAGAAGTCTTTATTATTTCTTCAACTTCTTTTGAGAATTTTATTTTTTTAGCTCTTTTATCATTTATATATTGACTAACTGCTGGAATAGTTATATCTAAAAATTTAGCTATTTCCCTATATTTTAATCCTGAAATAGAAAGATTCTTTGCAATCCTACTTCTAATTGCTGGAATGATAACCCATACTTCAACTTCTTGAGGTGTACTTAGTATATTCATAATTTTGTTAACAATCGTTAACTATTTATAAACCTTGCTAAAAGAACAAAAATAATAACAAAAATATTGAAAAAAATTATAATTCTTGTTGAGAAGTATCTTCCTTATCGAAATGACCTCTAAAATATGTAACTTCTTTATTAACCATCATATTTACACAATCTAAAAAGATTTTTGATAATTCTTTATCTTTTATTTTCTCTTTTGAAATTTTTGCCATCCCTAATTTAAGATCGTCCATATTTGCTCCAGGAGTAGATAATCCTTGAGCTAATGCATCAAGTGCATCTGCAATTTTTACTGTCTGACTTTCTTTAGATTCTAATTTTTGATATTCTTCAAGATATCCCATATATTCTTTGTTATCTGTCATATTTCTAAACATCATATTGAATGCTTCAGTCTCTACTTTATCAAATACTCCTTTAGCCATTGATTTTACAAAAGTCCCAATATCACCTGTAATTGCTTCTCCCATATCGTGGAACATTGCTAATTTTAAGACTTTATCACTATCTATATCAATTCCATTTGATTTTAATTCTCTTGAAAAAAGATAAGAAAATGCCGCTACACTAAATGAATGAGCAGCTACTGAATCTGCTTCATTTCTTTTGAATCCTGAATATAAAAACCCCTGTCTTGGGAGTTCCTTTGTAACTTGTAATGTCAAAAATATCTCTAGGACATTTTTAAGTGATTTTTTTTCCATTTTAATCCTCCATAACTTTGTCTAATTCTGCCGAAAACTCTTCTATATCTGTAAATTCTCTATATACTGATGCAAATCTTATATATGCAACTTTATCTATTTTTTTTAATCTTGTCATGACCATTGTCCCAATCTGTTTTGAAGGAATAATCATTGTTCTTCTATTTCTTAATAATAATTCAATCTCTTTTACAATTTTATGCATCTGATCAATTGTAACAGGTCTTTTTTCACACGCTCTTATAATTCCTCTTTCAAGTTTTGCAGAATCAAATAATTGTTTACTTCCATCTTTTTTCCTAATATAGATATTTATCAAATCAATTCGTTCATATGTAGTGAATCTTTTAGCACATTTAAGACATTCTCGCCTTCTCCTTGTAGCTTTATCTTCTTCAGTCTCTCTTTTATCTACTACTTTTGTCTCAAGAGAATCACAAAATGGACATTTCATATCCTATGGCAAAAGGCATTTAAATTAAAAAAGTATGCAATTTTACCCTAACTAAATTACAACAAATCTTTATTAATAGAAAGATACAGTGTATATACTAATGGGACAGCAAGAAGTTTACGATTTTTTAAAGAAGAACAAAAATAAGTGGTTCACATCAAAGGATATTTCTAATGCTCTATCATTATCTATAGGCTCTGTAACCAATAATTTAAAGAAACTTAGAAAGTCTACTTCCGTAAAGAGTAAAATGGAAGGAAACCGTTACAAATACATGTTTAAAGAGTAAATAAATTTAAAACATTTCTTAATTACCTTATTTGTTATGTTATATATAATTTCAACACCCATAGGAAATATTGAAGATATTACATATAGAGCAATTAGAATTCTACAGGAATGTAATGTAATTTTCTGTGAAGATACAAGAAGAACAGGAAAATTGCTTTCTCATTATAAAATAAAAAACAAGCTTGATACATATAATGATATAAATAAAAAAAGAAGAACTCCAATTATCGTTGAATTATTAAAAAATGGTAATGATATTGCTTTAGTATCTGATTCTGGAACTCCAGGAATAAATGATCCTGGTTTTTATTTAATTAGAGAATGCATAAATCAAAATATTGATATTGTTCCTATTCCTGGTCCTTCATCAATTCTTGCGGGATTAGTATGTTCTGGTCTTCCTACTGATAAATTCACATTCTTAGGCTTCATTCCAAAGACTTCTGGAAAAAGACTAAAATTAATTGAAAGTCTAAAAGAAAAAGATGAAACAATAATATTACTTGAATCTCCACATAGAATTCAAAAGACACTTAAAGCGATGTCTGAAACAATTCCTGAAAAAAATATAGTGATTGCAAGAGAACTCACAAAGAAATTCGAAGAGTTCATCCGAGGAAGTGTTTTAGAGGTTTATGAAAAAATAAAAGATAGAACAATAAAGGGTGAAATTGTTTTGGTTGTTAATTAATTTTTAATAAAAATTGTTTTAATTCTCATCATTACTAAGAAAGTAAATGAAATTTACTTTCTTTTTCACATGCAAGTTCAAAAATGTTAAACTTAGAATAACTTTGACAATACGAATGATAATGAGTTATAAGGAACTTGCTATAATTAAGAGCGAAGCTCTGAAATAATAATTCAAAAAGAAAAACTATTTTAAAAAATAAAGAAAATCAAATAATAAAATTATTCATCCTTATGTTATTTTTAATTTTTAAAACTAAGATAAGTCATTATCCCTCCAATAACCAATAATATTATCCCATAACTTCTTTCAATAGAAGTCAAAAAAATCAGTCCAAACAATAACATAAATGGTCCAAGAACTTTCCAATATCCTTTCACTATACCTTTTCCAAATGATGTATCAATAAGTTCTGAATTATCATCTGTAGTATCCTTCAATCCTTTTTTTTCTACCTTTTCTTCAAAACCTTTTAATTCTGATGCTTCTACTTCTGGAAATACTGCACCAGAATGTGAGCATGTATTACATACATAAACAGATGGAAGACCCATTGCTCCTGTCAACTTGCTTGATGTATCTCTATAAACATCTGGTGACTTACATTTTGGACAAACCATTACATAATTTTTCATATTAAACCCTCTTGAAAATTTTAAATCTTAATATATAGATTTTTCTTTATTACCTTTATAAAATCTATTATACTTTATTTATTCTAATTTTTCTCTATATTTTCCTTAGCAATTATATTCAAAGCAGATCCTGCCTTGAACCATTCTATCTGTGCACCATTATATGTATGATTAAGCATAATTTCATCTATTGTACCATCAGAGTGTTTTATTATCATCTTTAAAGGAATTCCTTCACTGAATTCTGATAACCTAATAATACTTACTCTATCATCTTCCATTATTTTTTCAAAATCATCTTTATTATCAAAAGTAAGAGCAAGAACACCTTGTTTTTTTAGATTTGTTTCATGTATTCGTGCAAATGATTTTACAATTATTGCTCGTCCACCTAAATATCTAGGTTCCATTGCTGCTTGTTCTCTTGCAGATCCTTCACCTAGATTTTCTTCGCCAAATACTACCCAACTTAAACCTTCTTTTTTATAATGTCTTGCTACAACATGAGTTTCTTCATATTTTTTAGATATTTGATTTTTCGTTCTTCCTACTTCATCTGTGAAATAATTTATTGCACCAATGTACATATTATCAGATAAATTATCAAGATGTCCTCTTAATTTAAGCCATTTTCCTGCTGGTGAAATATGATCTGTTGTACATTTTCCTTTTGCCTTTATCAATATCGGCATGTCAACAAAGTCATTTCCATCCCACTGCTCAAATGGTTCAAGTTTAGCAATTCTTGAACTACCCTTTGCAAATTTGACTTCTGCTTCTGGATGTGATTCTCCTTTTATCACTCCTTTTTCTCCTTGTTCAAAATTTTGTGGTAATTCTTTTCCCGTTGGTGAATCAAGAACAATTTCTTCTCCATTTTCTCCAACTATTTTATCTTTTGTTGGATCAAATGATAATTTTCCAGTTATTACCATGGCAGTAACTAATTCTGGACTTGCAACAAAAGCAAGTGTATTAGGATTCCCATCATTTCTTTTTGAAAAATTTCTATTATAACTTGTTACTATTGTATTTCTCTCACCTAATTCATTATCCATTCTTTTCCACATACCAATACATGGACCACAAGCATTTGCTAAAAGCTGTCCACCAAAATCTTGTAATATTTTTAATTGACCATCTTTTTCCATAGTTGCTCTTACTTGCTCAGAGCCTGGAGTTATTATAAAAGGTATTTTTGCTTTTAGTCCTTTTTCCATTGCCTGTTTTGCTATATTTGCACATCTATCAATATCCTCATAACTTGAATTTGTACATGAACCAATAAGTGCAACAGAAATATTTTCAGGAAAATCATTTTCAACTATTGCTTTTTTCATTGATGAAACAGGCCATTCTTTATCTGGTGTAAATGGACCATTCAATCTTGGTTCTAACTCAGTTAGATTAATTTCAATTATTTTATCATAATATTTCTCTAGTTCTAAATATACTTCCTTATCAGCTCTTAAAATATTTTTTACTGATTCAGCCGCCTTTGCAATTTCTTGTCTTCTTGTTTTTATTAAATAATCATACATCTTAGAATCATATGGAAATATTGAACAAGTTGCTCCTAGTTCTGCACCCATGTTTGTGATTGTTGCCTTTCCAGTACAAGAAATCGTCTCTGTACCTGAACCAAAATATTCAACAATGCATCCTGTTGCTCCTTTTGCTGATAAAATACCTAAAAGTCTTAAGATTACATCTTTAGGAGAAGTCCATCCTTGTATTTTTCCTGTAAGTTTAACTCCAATTATTTTTGGCCATTTGACTTCCCAAGACGTTCCTGCCATTACATCTACTGCATCAGAACCTCCAACACCTATTGCTATCATTCCAAGTCCTCCTGCGTTTGGTGTATGACTATCAGTTCCAATCATCATTCCTCCTGGAAATGCATACTCTTCTAAAACAACCTGATGAATGATTCCAGCACCCGGTTTCCAAAAATCCATTCCATATTTATATGATGCACTCTCTAAAAAATCATATACTTCTTTATTTTCATCTTTTGCTATAATTAAGTCATTTTTAGCATCATCTCTTGCACGTATCAAATGATCGCAATGAACTGAAGTTGGAACCGCTGTAGTCTTTTTTCCTGAATTAATAAATTGCAAAACTGCCATCTGTGCAGTTGCATCCTGCATTGCAATCCTGTCTGGAGACATCTCAACATATTCTTGACCTTTAATAAATTCTTTAGAAATATTATCCCATAAATGTCCATATAATATTTTTTCAGTATATGTCAATGGCTTTTTTATGACTTTTCTTATTAGTTTTTGTACTTCTTCAAATTTTTTATAAAATTCCGCATTCATTTTTACACCTAAAAAAATTAATAAAAATATTCTTATTAAGGTTGATTAAATATTATTTAAACGTTCTGTTATTAACATAACTATACGATACTTTTATATTCTCATAAGCAATAATATTTTAGATGAAGGAAAAAGCTAAAAAATATATTGCACTAACAATAATAATTGTTCTTGCATCTTTTATAATATACGCACTCCTTCCATTTATCAATGGTTTTGCTTTCTCAATAGTGTTCTTTTTTCTACTAAGTCCAATTCACAAAAAATTAATTAAAAAATTTAAAATAAACAAAAGATTTGGTGCATTCATAATAATATTTTTATCAATAATTGTTCTTCTATTACCAATTTTATATTTTGGAAATGTCGTCGTACATCAATCAATAGGTCTTTTAGAAAATAATCAAGGCATATTACAAAATATAAAAAGAATAGATGGATATCTTGAAAATATAAAATTGACAAAATTTGTACAAGATCAAATAACTAGTCTTGGAAGTGTTTCACAAAAATTTATTTCAAATACATTTCAAGTTATCACAAACCTAATAATTAATGTAACAATCATGTATTTCTTACTATATTATTTATTTGCATATGAAGAAAAAATCAGCAAAGTATTATATTCCGCACTTCCATTTAGTAGAACCAATAAAAAAATAATAAAAGAAGAATTCAAAAGAATCACTTATTCTACAATCATAGGAACCGGAATGATTGCAATTATTCAAGGTACAATTGTAGGTATTGGTTTTGGTTTATTTGGTATAAAAAATGCTATATTTTGGGGATTTATGTGTATTGTATTGTCCTCAATGCCAGTAATTGGTGCACCTCTAGTTTGGATTCCTGGCTCAATACTTCAATTCATAAATGGAAACATTAATGCTTCTATAGGAATATTTATATTTGGTTTTTTTTCAAGTATAATAGATAATATATTAAGACCAGTAATCCAGAAAAAAATAGGAAATATTCATCCTTTGATTTCTTTATTAGGTATAGTAATTGGAGTTCCTTATTTTGGATTTGTTGGAATAATTATTGGACCATTACTTCTATCATACTTATTATTAGGAATTAAAATGGTTAATGAAGAATATATTTAATGTTAAAATTACTCTCTGACTAAATAACAATTTTCAACTAATTGAGATATCTGATCTATATCTTCTTTTATTACTTTATTTCTCATATCTATTCTTGCACGTGCTTTACACATCCTAATCAATCCGACTATAGTTCTAGGAGTTATTTCAAAAAGATATTTTGATTCTTTCTGTTTTATTTTTTTTGCAAAATCAAGAATTTTTGATTCCAATTCTTTTGGAAATTTAACATTTATTTTCTCACAATATGAAATATAATCATTTATGAACTTCTTATCTTCTTTTAATATCTTTGTATCATCATTTTTCATAATTTTTTTTGCTACATGGACAAATCCATCAACATCGAGTTTTCTTATAATAAATATAAGGTGAAATCTACTTAAGAGTGCTTGATTAAAAGGAATCTGTTTTTTTAATGTATCATATATCTTTCCAACAAATTTGTCTCCTTTTGGATTAGCAGTTGATAAAACTCTTATTCTTGCATCTACTTTTATATGTTTATTTGCCTTATCGTATGATACAAATCCATCTTCCATTGCAGAATATAAATAACCATATTCAGTACTTTTTATTAAATTCAATTCATCAATGCAACAAAGACCTTGATCTGCTAATGGAAGTAATCCTTTTTTTATTTCATTACCTTTCATAGATAATCCAAGACCTGCTCCACTTATTCCAGAACCTAATCCAAAAATAGAATGCGGATGAAGAACTGACGCAGATTGTATTATTTTTGTCTTACCTGTTCCAGGATCACCTAAAAGAAGTATGTGTATTATCTCTGTGGAAAAAAGTTGAAGCATAACTGCATTTTTGACATGTTCAAGACCATAAATATTTGGTGCAATAAAATTCTGTAATCTATCGTATGCAACTTTTGAAAATCTTTTAAATGCCTTTAATTGAAATCTATCAAATATAATTTTATTTTGCTGTACTACAAATTTCTTTATATCTTCATCTTTAGATTTTGTTGAAATAGTTGGATAAAAGATATCATCCATTATTTTTCCAGATACTCCTACTCTTGTATGAATAATATTTACTTTTTTTAACTTATAGAATAATTTAAGTTGTTTTGCATCATCTTCATCAATAAAAAAAGATGCATCATCTAATTTTTTCTTTTTTTGCTCTGTTAGAGGAAATAATAACCTGAATAAATCTAATATCATATGAAATAAAATGTTATCTTGAAATATAAATATTACCTAAAAAGCAAAAAATAAGAACTTTGTAATGTTAGCTTATACAAAGAAAGATTAAATGAAAAAAATTTTAAATGAAAAAGATATATTGATATAACTATATGAACAAAAATTATTATTTCTTGATATTTTTAATAATTTTTATCTCTTCTTGTTCAATAGATAATAAGGTTAATAAAGGCATTCAAAATATCGAAAAAAATAAAGAATTGCCCCTTATAGAAGAAAAAGGTTACAGACGAAATATATTAGTAATTGTATATGGTCCAACAATAAATAATGATAATTTAATAGACAAAATTACTGAAACTTCTGGTTTGCATGCATATATGACAAATTTTATTCTTATGTATAATAATCCTTACATTATGTTATTTAATTTTATTAAAGAATTAGAAAAAATTACTTTAAATAAAAATGGGTTTTTTATAAATTTTGATATTTCTTTTTTGTACAAAAATAATGAGGAACTATAATATTACCTAAAGATAAATTAGATATTTCTAACCCTGTTTATATTGATGATTTCCCACCAGCCGACTATGATATGCGTAATTTATATGACAAATGTATAAAAGATAAAATAGAAAGTACTTTTTTAGATGATTGTATAATTAGATTGGATATTGATGAAATTATGGATCAAAAAGTTAGTGAAGAAAGTCTTCTTGACCTATATAATAAAAGAATATTTGACGAATTATGGGTTTTTTATCCAGGTTATTATGCAATGGACGAATCAACGATGATTGGCCCATCTCCTTTCTATATAAATGGTCAAGTGCTATCTTCAGAAAGACATAAACATAATGTTCCTATAATGGCATTTCCTTATTTAAAAATGAATGTTGGTACTATGATGCATATTTTAGGACATAGAGTAGAAGGGACAATGACTCATATTTTTGAAGGTTGGGATATAAATGGAGATAAAATATTTGATATGTTTGGTTATAATTTAGGACAAACCGAAAATCCTTTAATATTAAAAGATCTGTCTGACAACACATATAAATCATATGGTTGTGGTAGTGTTCATTTCCCACCAAATGGTGAAACAGATTATGATTATAATAATAAAAAAACTATACATAGTTTTTGTGATTATTTTTATGAAGAATACCCTTTAAATCTAGATTTTTTTTTTAATAGAAATAATAATATGAAAATTGAAAGAGAAAAAATAACAGATATAAATTATGATACTTGGCATAAAAATTCAAAACATGGAGAACTTTTATATATGAGATGGTGGTTTAACCACATACCAAAAAAAGAAGGAAAATATGATTATGAACTATTGAACAAAGAAATATATAATAATTGGTGGAAATATGTTTTTTTATTAAATGAAGATGAAAAATTAAATGAAAAAATAATTAATTCAGATCAAGCAGTTGAATTACAAAGTAGTTCAAAATTAAATAATATAAAACCAGAATTAATTGAATTATTGAATGGAGAAATAATTAGTGGAACATTAGAAAATTTATTTGATGGTAATTTGAATACTGTTTTAAAACTGAACAATGAAAGAGAAATAATATTTTCTATTAAATTAAAAAATAAAGATTTCAAAATTATAGAAGGTTATTTTTCAGATAACTCAATGTGGAATGTTTATTCTTCTGATGAAACTAATGTTGTTTCTGATATTTCAAAAAATGTAATTGGAGATTATTATACTTTTAATTTATTAAATTTTGATACTGATGAATTGATAATAAAAATATATCCACAAAATAATGAAAAAACTATAGAAATAAAAGAAATTATATTATCTACAAAATAAAAGCTATCTCAATCTTTAAACAAAATAGATGCATAACTGACAGAATTCTTAAAATCATTAAGTATATCTCCTGATGTATAATGCATTAACATACTTGCCTTGCCTTTATACTCTTGATTTTGTAATATTGACATGAATAACAATATTGGCATATATCCACATATAGTTATCATTGTAGAATTCAAATAATCTGCAAATCCTTCTACGTCAAGTGAAATTATCTTTTCAATTGCTCCTTTATCAAGTTTATTGATACTTTTTGGAACATCAAGAGTAAATGGAACATATTTATAATTAGGTCCATAATGTGTAAAATCTGAACTAATGATAAAGACACATGATTTGTTTAAATCTTTAAGAACTTCTGATATTTGAAATGCTAGTTTCTTATATTCAATATCTCGTCCAATAAGAATTGGAACAATGTTTATACTATTTAGATTATCTTTATTGACAAATTGAAGCATAGGTACCTGCATTTCAATTGAATGTTCCTGTTCATGAATTTCTTCATCAATAACTAAATCAGTATTATTTTTAAGTGCAATTGACACATCTTTTGCATTTCTTACCATTCCAAAAGGTGTTCTCCAATCTTCTAATGAAATCCCTGATTTATTTCCATAATGACTTGGACCGATAATTATGTAACAATCTGGAAATTCGTTTTCAGCAATTTCCATGAAACCCCATGCTGCACACGCTCCTGAGAAAGCATATCCTGCATGCGGAGAAATTATTCCTTTAATTTTACTTTCTTTTCTTTTTGCGGGAAGATCTCCCGGACCAAATTTAGATGTAAAACATTCATTTAGTTCTTTATCTAATTCATCAAATGATTCTTTATAGAATTTACCAGCTACTGCTTCTTGTCTCATAAAAAGAAATAAAAAGAAATTGTTTTAAAAAACTATTGTCTCACTAAAAGTTCTTTATCAAGTGATAAAAGATATCCTTTGTGCTCTCCAACAAATTTTACCTTATCAACTAAATCAAGTGAACTACTTTCTTCTTCAACTTGTTCTGTAACAAACCAGTCAAAAAATACTCTTGTTGCATAATCTTTATTTAATTCTGCAAGCGCGACAATATCATTTATCATTGCAGTTACTTTTTTCTCATGATTATATGCGTCTTCTACAACATCAAGGCATCCTTTCCAATTATCTTTTGGTTTTCCAATAGGTAATAATGAAATTTCTCCACCCCTCTCAGAAATATAATCATATATCTTCATTGCATGAGTTGTCTCTTCTTGTGCCTGCATCTTGAACCAATTTGCAAACCCACTTAATCCTTGTTTGTCAAGCCATGCTGACATAGATAAGTATAAGTAAGCTGCATCAAATTCTGCATTAACTTGTTCATTTAATTTTTTTTCGATTTCATTTGATAACATTTTGTTCTTCCTCGTTTTCTTGTTTTTCTTGTTTCTTTAAATCTTCAATTTCTTTTTCTATAGAATCTTGTTTAGGTTTATTAAATAATACTACAACAAGTATCCCTACAATAAATACACCTGCTGCAATCCCTATTATTTCCCAATTGATATTTATATCAGAAATACTCCATTTTTTTTCTTTTTCTATTATTTCTTCAAGAATTTCTTTTTCTTCTTCTTTTACATGATCTTGATATCTAGTAAGATTTTCAAATATATTTTCTATTTTGATAAATGAAAGTTCATTTTTAACAGACAATGGCTGACCAAATATTGTTTTGAAATCTATTTCATAACTATCAGTTGTCTTTGTAAGATTATACTCTTTAAACCTTAACTTTCCAAGTTCATCTATTTCCATTTCCTCAATTATTTTTTCACCATCTAATAATCTTATTTTTATATCTTTGAAAACATTATTTGTTGGATTTGCCACCCTAAATACTGTTCGATTTGATATATTAACAAGTCCAGCATAAAAGAAATCTTGTGTAGATTCAAAAAAATATGTTCCTTCTAATGTCTTTGCTAATCCATCTGAAATATAATCAATCACATATTTTATACTTGAATTTACAACCAAATCTGATTTAATATTAAATGATAGATTCTTTACTTCATTTTCTTCCATATTTGCTCTCCAAAATGTTGAATCTGTACTTTCATGATATTCTTCAGTTGTATCTATCAATACTATATTTTCTGGAAATATTAATGAGAATCTTTGTACTTCAATATCTTGTGTTGCACTTAAATTCATCCATATTGTTTTATTTAATGATGGCTCTGTTATAATATCTAAATTCCTTGGTTCCACTAATATTGCAGAATTCTCTATTTCAATTATAATTTGTTCCTCTGATACTCTTGATCTGTCCATGACTGTATAATTTACAGAAATATTATTCTCAAATGAACCATTCCTAAGTGCTTTTATAATATACTTACATTCACTAAATCTTTGTGGTTTTAAATGTGTAGAAAAAACTACTCTATTATTTTGTTCTTTACATAATCCCTCTGTAATTACCACATGGAATGCTGGTCCGTAATAATCAGTTGCTACAATATCTGATTCTAATTTACCTGTATTATTTAAAATTAAGATAACTTCTGCTGTTTCTTTTGTCAATAGGTTTTCCTTACCTATAGTTTTTTGAATATCAATATTTGAATATGATGCATACATTTCCAATTCAAGAGATATGTCAATATTTGCTGCATGAATATGCCAAGGGACTTCCTTATCATTTATTTTAAATTTCTTATCCATCAAACAAGTTTTGTAAATCCAACCTTCCTTACATGATTCGTTATTATCAATTACATCTTGATAATTTCCAGGAAACCTAACTACTGTAAGATTATTTCCTATGATGTAAGTAGCAGTATAATTTTCACCATCAATTGCAAATTTCTTTCCACTCTCAACCCATCCATCAAATATCTTTTCTTCATATAATGCAGAAACAGATGTAATCATTAAAACAAAGATCAAAAATAAATATAATTTTTTCATTATAATTTTTAAGATGAAGTCCTATATAAAATTATTTCAAAATTCATTTATAGTAAACTAAAAAATCTCAACTTCCACAATCTGTTAGGTATATTTAATAAATTAAAAAGTAATTTTTCAAAACATTTAAATATATCAATTGATATATAATTATTTATGATATCGCAAAAATTAAATAAACCATTTGTAAGATCCCCCACATTAGATACTGTTCTTATGATAGAAAAAACTATTAAAAAATTTAGTGGAGAATATAATAGAACAGAGATTTGGAAAAATCTTCCTAAAAAAGTCATGTGGCAAACATATCTTGTCGTTCTTGAGTACTTAGAAAGCATAAATAAAACTGCAGTTGACAAAGAAGGTAAAATAGGATATATTTGGAATCCAATACTTATGAAGAAACTAAAATTAAGAAAAGAGATTAAAATATGATAAAACCATCTAAAGTTGTATTTATAAACGATAAACTAGAAGAAAACTTTAATTCATTAAAAAAAGATGATCCCATTAGAAAAGGTATTGTAAGAGCAATTAGAGATTTACAAAAAAATGCATTTTCTGGAATTCAAGTTCCAA
>JABHHN010000086.1 GCA_018671515.1 archaeon
AAAAAATCATGGTAAAACTAATAAAATATATTTAACAAAATCCATTAAAGAGTTAATTATTTAGGGTATATATTTTAATTTTTATTGTTTTGATAATTTTTTAATTTTTTCAAATCCAAAATATTTATTAATCAATCCTTCTAAGATTAAGATAAAAGATGGTGAATTTAGAAATTTTATTTGGTGTTTTACCTGCACTTATTCTATTTTTATATGGGATTGAGCATTTTAGTGATGAAATAAAGAACCTTGCAGGAGATAAATTTAGAGAATTAATTGGAAAACTTACAAAAAATCCTGTCAGAGGAGTTTTTTTGGGTGCATTTGTTACTTCGATTATACAATCTAGTACTGCAACAACAGTTATTACTGTTAGTCTTGTTAATTCAGGAATAATTTCTTTTACAAATAGTCTTGGGATAATTTTTGGTTCAAATATTGGAACAACAATAACTGCTCAGCTAATAGCATTAAAATTGACTTCATTTGCACCTGTTTTTATTGTTATAGGTTTTTTAATAACATTTTTTAGCAAAAAACATAAAATTATAGGTAAACCTTTTTTTTATTTTGGACTTGTTTTTTATGCATTGGCATTGGTTTCAGCTGCTGTTGAGCCAATAAAATCTGATCCAGCTATGATTGAACTTTTTTCAAATCTTTCAAATATTCCATTGGCTGTAATTGTTGGATTTGTATTTACTTCAGTTGTACAATCAAGTTCTGTTACTACAGGTCTTATAATAGTTCTTACGCAAAATGGTCTTATTGATTTGCGAGCAGGAATACCTTTATTGTTAGGAGCAAATATTGGAACAAGCACAACAGCAGTCTTGGCTTCTTTAGGTCTTAATTTATATGCGCGAAGAGCTGGAATTGCAAATCTAATGTTTAATATTGTTGGGTCTTTGCTTTTGATTCCTTTTATTGATATATTCATTTATTTTATTAAAAACTTAGGAGGGACTCCTGCATCTCAGATGGCAAATGCTCATATGATTTTTAACATAATAACTGCAATAATATTCTTGTTTTTAATAAAACAATTCACCAAATTGATAAATAAAATGGTTCCAGGAGAAGAAGATGAAATATTATTTGAAACTAAATATTTAACAGAAAATCTTCCTGAAAACAATGCTGAAGCATTGAAATTAATAAAAGCTGAATTAAAATATTCAATAGATATTACAATTCTTTTGTATAAACAGACAGTAAACATGTTTAAGAGACCAAAAAAGGCAGGATTTGCAAAATTAGAAAAATTGGAATCATTAAATGATTATTTAGATGAAAAAATTGAAAAAGCAATATTAACTGTATCTCATAGAAAATTAAGTAAGAATGAAGCAAAAAAGACAGTTATTTTAGTTCAAATTTCTAATGCTATAGAACAGCTTGGTGATTTAGGTGAGGATCTTGGAAAAATATCATTTGAAATGTTTGAAAGTGGAAAAGATATGTCTTATGAATCAATTGAAGCGGTGGACACTATTAATAAAAAATTCAAAGCAACACTTCTTATCTTAAAAGAGAACCTTCCATATGTTGCTAAAAAAATGCATAATAAGATTAAAGGTAGTGAAGAAGAGATATTAAATTTAATAAATAAAAAATATGAAGAACATATTGAAAGATTACAAGAAGAAAATGATTATAAAGGTGGAACTTTTGTAGAATCAATATCAATTATAGAATCTTCAGTTTCTAAAATGAGAGAGATAAGAAAGTTATGTGAAAAATTTACAAAACTTAAAACTTAAATGGTGATTTAATACGTCTTTTAATTCTTGATACAACATTTCCTGATGCTTTAATTAATTTATCAGATAGGTTTGGATTTTTTTCAAATTGATTATCTAAAATTGTTTCAACTGTTTTTTTCTCAACTTCTATTTGGTATAACAAATCTTTGAATTCACAATCATTCATCAATATGCTTTCTTCTTTTGTTTTATTTTTTATATTATTATTATTATTATTATTATTATTATTATTTTCTTCGTTATTGATTTTTGTATATTGAATAGTGATATTAGTTGATTCTTCTTCAATATTAAAATCAACTTGGCCAGCATCATCAGTATTGAATTCTATATTGGTGTATAAAGAATTGTTTTCAATATTTGGTTCTATTAGATTTTGCTGACCAGTTGATATATTTGTTTGAATGTCAATTTTTAAGGAATTTGGAAGTCCATTAATCATATGTGCAAGTTTTTCATTGCTTGGTATTTTTACATTATTTTTTTCCATATTTTCAGCTTTTAAATTTGTTGAGCTTACAATATTTAGTATTCTATTTTGAATTATTTCAAATGTGTGATCAAGGTTATCAGAATTTCTTAATTCATTAGAAAGTTCTATATCGCCAATGCAATGTTCAACCCAATTTGCAAAATCATTAGTATTTTCATTTACATGATTTGTATATATTGTATTTCCATGCTCTTTTAAAACTAAAGCTAATTCACCAATATTTTTTATTTGAATTTCATTTGAAGTTAGAAATGTCTTTGATTCTTGTACATTGGATAAGTATTTGTGTGACATTTTTATATATTAAATATAAGATCTTGTGAATTGATCATATTAAGTACCTCTTTTTTACTTGTTTTACATTCTTCAATTCTTTTTTTAGTTTCATAACTTGGTCTTTTTTTGATATGCATATGTAAATTGATAAGACTATTAAGATAAGACTTGACTGTTTCTTTAGAATCGTTTTTCAGTTTTAGTTTTCTTATATCATAATTAAAGTATGAAGTAATTCTAGTGAATTGCTTATCTAGTTTTTCTTCTTCTACATTAATTCCATTCATAAGATTTGAACTTTTATTTAGGTACAAAGAACTTGTTTTTATTATATCATGAAAAAATTTCATTCTTATATCAAGAGTATTTATCATATCTTGATTACTTAATTTTAGATTCATATCCACATCATAACTCCACAATCATTTAATCTATAAGATAGTTCTCTAAAATTAGTGATTAATTCTTTAGAATTTTCTCTAAATTCATTTTTAATTTCATTTACATCTGTTTTAATTTTTGTTTTTTGTCTTAAATTATTCAATTCTTTGGAATTAGAAATTACATTATTGATTTGCTTATTTACTTCAGTATCTTTTATGTAAACATTATTGAATTTATAATGGTAATGCAAAAGTTCATCATATGATTTTTTGAATTTATCATCTTCTATTTTGTAATTTTCATTAGAATCTTTTTTTCTTAAAATTTCTGTAAAGTTTGAATATAAGCTATTCACTTCTGAGTACAAATCTTTAATGAATTTTGCTCTTTTTTGAAATTTGAATTCTCTTAGAGTCGTAGTTTTAGGATTATCTTTATTATTTTTTAACATTAAATATACACCAATATACTTTTATCTATATTAAATTGGTTAAGTTGTATATAAATGTTTTGGATTATTTTCAAATAGTGACATTAAAATATTAAAAAATCTATTTTAGGATTTGATTTTAGAAATAGGAAAAAATAAATCAATTGCTTTGCATTTAAATGCTTTAGCGTGTTTTCTATTTGTAGGAAATTTATTACAGATATTTGGTTTTGAATCTTGAATTTTACATGCACCATCAACGGAGAGGAAAATACATTCTTCAGTATTTTTTTTCCGTATTAAATGTCTAGATCCACCAAATAGTGGGTTTATTGATAATAGAATGTCTAATCTGCTTTCTTTTTTCCATCTATCCATATCTTCATCATTGACACGTATTTCAGTCCCGATGCAGCATTCTCGACAGGATTTACAGATGTCTAATGAGTCAACCAATCATTCCTCTGAAAGCAACCCTTGTTATAAACTTATGTTAATAGTTTGTAGGAACTTTTTTAAATGTGATATTATTATTTATAATTATGTCAACAAAATTTATACCAAACATATTTGGAGCATTATTTTTTACAGCAGGATTCATTATACTTAGTGCAGTGCTTTATGCTTTGCCACTATGGTTATTATGGAATTTTTTAATGCCAAGGTTATTTGGTTTGTCTTCACTTAGTATTTTAGATGCATTCTTATTGAATATACTAGTTGGAATACTTTTTAGAGGAAAATCAGATAATAATAAAAAATAATTAATTTAAATAAGATCTAATTTCAGTGTTTGCTTGATGAGACAAACCTGTTTCTGTATTTGTGTAATAAATTATCATATCTCCTTCATACATTTCTTCTGTATTATCACAGCCTAAAATCAGTAATCTAAAAATATCATTATTAGAAACTGTTAATCCTAATGATTGATAATTAGTATTGCTTCCTATTCCCATTAACTTATTCCCATTACAATTATTTGCCCATATATCGTCAACTTTGATTGAGAAACCAACATTGTTTCTTAATGCAATTTCAATACTATTTTGGTTAACTTTAGCGCTATCAATACAATTTATAGATGGATTATTAGAACTACATTTTTCAGGTAGCATCTGATTAGCATCTAGATTTGTGTTCTGAGATACACTTCTCCATGCTTCAATAGGCATGTTATTGTAATGCATTTTACAGATTCCATTCACACATTCGTAGAGTTGAGTCATCCCATTACCAACATCACAATTAGATTTAGTATTGCAAGATATGACTGCTCCATTATTATTTACATCAAAATATGGTTCTTGATTTTCAGACATTTTGTAATGACATAATCCTTCGTTACATTGTATGCTATCAAGATATTTACTAAATCCAGGCATAGAATTTTCAGCTTGAGACATTTCTTGGTCAGAATAACTAGATAATCCCATACCTTTTATGCAATCTTCTTTAGTATTGCATTTTAAGTTCATTTTTGCACCAATATTTGAATCAGTGTATTCTAATTTTATATATGAAAATTTTGGTTTATTAGGTTCTATTTCTTTAATTTCTGGTTGTTGTACTTTTTGTTCTTTTTTTGGAATTGGTTCATCTAAATCACATATCATATTCCAATCTTGATCTAAACAACAAGAATCTCCGTGTCTTATGTATGGTCTATTACAGACAACAGAATCTTTACTAATTGTGTTACAAGAACTAATTATTATTATAAATAAAATGAGAAGAATAAAGCTTTTTTTCATATTTAATACACCTCTAAATAAATATTTTATAATTATAGTATATATATTTTTTGATTGTAATAAAAAATAATGAAAATAAAGAAAAAACAAACTTTTTTTTAGAATTCTACTTTGACATCTTTTTTATCTTCTTCTGCAACTTTGAACATTTCCTGTTCCTTAAGATGCATAAAACCAGCAACAATCATATCTGGAAAAGATGCAATTCTGATATTGTATGTGTTTACTGTATCGTTATAGAACTCTCGTCTATCTGCAAGTTCGTTTTCAAGTCCGGTTATTCTACTTTGAAGCTGCATGAAATTCTCATTGGCTTTTAATGTAGGATAATTTTCAGCTACTGCAAATAGACTTTTTAATGCACCTGATAACATATTGTCTGCTTTTGCTTTCTGATCAATAGTTTTTGCACCCATTATTGCAGTTCTTGCATTTGTAACTTCAGTTAGAACACCTTTTTCGTGCTTCATGTATCCTTTTACAGATGCAATTAATTTAGGCAATTCATCAGATCTTTGTTTAAGAAGAACATTAATATTTGACCATGATTTTTTAATGTCATTTTTT
>JABHHN010000087.1 GCA_018671515.1 archaeon
ATCTAGACATCATAAAACTCAAAAAGTAGAATTTCTGACAAGAGTAATTGCATTTAATATAGATCGATTGATAAGATTGAACAAAAAAGTTATTCTGATAATAATCAGAATAACAAGGGTTTCATATTAGCCATTTATTAGAAAATATTTAAATATTTACTTATATTAAAAAAATTATAAAATGCAAAAGAACTTATTTGATTATGCAGATTCTATTATAAAAACAAGTATCCTTATTCACCTTATACCTATTGTTGTATTCGTTCTTATGTTAACGTATTTTAATTATAAATCAATAGATATTAAGATAAGGATAATTGCAGGTGCTACTTTAATAATCTCTTATTTTCTCATTAGGAAATTAATTAAATGGTTTAATAAAAATAACATGCCACCAAAATTAAATAATTAGAAAAAGAAATATATTAAATTACAAAAATATAGTGGAAACTATTGCTTCAACATTTGTAAAAATAAAGGAAGTTAAATGTTATTAGTGTGGATGAGTTAATAATATTTGTTTAGAAAATATTATGTTTACTATAAAGAAAGCTTTATATTCACAACTCCATAGTATATTATATATGGGGCAACAAGAAGTTTATGATTTTCTAAGGAATAACAATAATAAATGGTGGACTTGTAAAGAAATTTCTAATTTAATGGATATTTCAATAGGTTCAGTAACAAACAATCTAAAAAAGTTAAGAACCTCAAAAGATATTTCTTATAAGCTTAGTGAAACAAGGACTAATGCTTATCTGTATAGATATGATAAGTGAAAGATTTTAAGGCTTTACATATAAAAAAAATTAATAAACAACTTTTTATTTACTGTCTCTGGCTCACTCTATTTTAGATTATTTAACCAATCCATTTCTCTGCAAACATAATATAGAATTATATATGAATAAATCATTCTATATTCTGAAATAAATTGGCACTCAAAAAAAAGAAAAAAATATTACCTATAATCCAGGATGAAGTAGATTGGGTATATAGAGAAAATAAGCATCTAGAGGAATTGCTTCCAAAAAAGAACAGAAATATCTGGAGCAAACTAGTTATTGTCATTTTTATCATATTCATGATGATAAAATTTAACAAAATCTCTGTTTTGATAATTTTTTTGAGCATTGCAAGTTATATTAAATTCAAAAGAGCAAAAAGAAGTATCCATCTTGAAATTGAACCGACATATCTTTTCTTAATTGTTTTGACAATTAGTTATGGATTAATCTACGGAATAGTCTTTATTTTTTTAAGAGAAATATTAGCTAGTGTTGCAAGATTCAACAAACTAATAATCCAAGACATCAGCACCAAACTTGCTGTCATCTTGATTGCACACTTAATGTGGAATTCACTCAAGATAAATATAGTCATACCAATATTAATTGTAATATTTATTTTCGAAATTTTCAATTATTTTATCAAGATAAAATTTGGTCAAAAAAAATACGAAGCACTCAGTGCTACAATAAGCCATTTCTTTTTTAGATGGATATATTTTAGTATATTTTTAGAACCTTTATTGAAGATAATGTGATAGATTATGACCAAATCAAATACTAATAATACTTTAATTAATGAAAATCTACCTAAATACTGTGGACACTTTACCAATAAACATCTTAGTACAATAAATTTAATATTAAAAATTGGAATGATATTAAAAAAACTTAAAATAATTAATTGGTTTAGTCAATGGACTAAAAAAAAATATTATTTGACCATAATTATTAATTTTATAATTTTTAAAATTAAGATTTTAACAATTCAAAAACTATCATATACAAATAAATATACAAAAAGAACTTTTGGAAAAACAGATGATATTTTTATTTTAATTAAAAAAAAAGTAAATTGGAGATTAAATAATATATTTTTTTATTTATCTTACTTAATTAATGAACTAATAACTAAAGGTCTGATTCAAGAAATTATTAAAAACAATCTGTCTAAAAACTTTTTTGATTTTACTAAACAAATTTATGTAAGAGATATTAATTCTAATAATTCTTGGAATAATTATGAATTATATGTTAAAAAATAAATTATTTAATTATAACATTATCATTATCTCCATTAATGATTAATTTATAATTAGGTTTATTTTATATATAAAATGTTTTTCCCTCTTCTTTAAATTTAATTAAATTAAAATTTATTATACAAAAAAATGACAGATAACCTTGTTGAAGATTATTTAGAAAAAGAACATGAAAATAGTTTAAGTAGCTCTAGATTAGATCCACTTGAAGTTGGTGAATTAATAGAAATATGTTTCCCATTAAATTCTTTTAAAAACATCAAAAACAGATTTAAATTATTCAAAGATTTATGGTCATTAAAATTAGATTATAATGAAATTTCAGGAAGTATAGACCTTAGACAACTTATAAGTCAACAATATGATTCCATTTCTCCTGAAAATATATTTGTAACTGCAGGACCTCAAGAAGCAATTTCAATTTCCTTAGATAGCATTCTATCTAGTGAAGACCATGTAATTTATCAAGAACCAATATATGGTTCATTGTATGAAATCCCTACAGATATTGGTTGTAAACTCAGTAAAATTTCACCCAAAGAAAATCAATGGGATATTGAATTAGAAGATATTACAGAATCTATTGAGGACAACACTAAACTAATTATTTTAAACAGTCCAAATAATCCAACAGGTCATGTACATACTGAAGAATTTTATGAAAAACTTATTGAAATTGCAAAAAAAAAAGGAATTTATATTTTAGTTGATGAAGTTCATAGAGGATTATTATATAATGATAATAAATCTACTAAATCAATAATGGATTATGACTATGAAAAAGTTATTTCTATTTCAGGTCTTTCAAAAACTATGGCTTTACCTGGAATTCGTATAGGTTGGATTGCAAGTAAAGATGATAATTTTTTGAAGAATTGTTATGCAAAAAAACAAATTACAAGTTATTCTAATTCAACTTTAGATTCATATTTTACGGAATTGGCCCTAGAACATCGTGAAACTATCCTAAAGAAAAATAAAACTATAGTGCAAGAGAATTTAGAACACTTTAGAATATTTGCTGAAAAATATAATCAACTTTTTGAATATACGCCTCCTGATGGTGGAAATGTAGGTTTTGTTAAAATCAATGTAGAAGAAGGAGCAGAAAAATTTTGTGAAAAATTTTTAGATGAAACTAAAATCTTAATTGAACATAGCAAATTATACAAATTTGGAAATGAACATATTAGAATAGGTTTTGGTAGAAAAAATTTCCCAGCACTTCTTCAAAAATTAGATAAATATATTGAAAAAAATTACATTTGATAGTAAACTTCAAATAGAATCTGTTCTTTCAAATTTATAGTTAAACAATGATAAAAGAAAAAATTGGCATTGAAAATAAATTTCAGCTAGAATTTAAACTGGGATATCCTATAAAAAGAACAAATAAAAAAACAAAATATGAAATTGACATGTTCCTGTTCATACCATACACACTTAATATAAACAAAAGTAACTATGATTCAACAAATTTCTATAAAGATGTATATACATATCTTAGGTATAAAACCCCTAGATTCAAATTAAAAGAACTAATTGATGATAAAAAATCACCGCTAGCATTTCTATTAAATAAAACATCTGATCTACATCTGAAAATGTTCTGCAACAGTTTCAGGACAGCATTAAAACAAACACGGAAAAAAAATCCAAAAGAAACAATTTCCAATATCAATAAAATTACAGAAATTTTTAGAAATAAAATTCTAAATGAAAAAATCAAGGAAACCTATTATACAGATGAATTCATGAGTCTATTGATAGAATTCAATTGTTTTAAAATATTTGAAAAAACAAAAGATAAAAAATTTTTAGATCAAATAGATAAAGAAATAGAATACAGAAAAAAACAAGGTTATAAAACTATAGCAGAAAATCCTGAATATTTCATATATAAAAGAAATATACTAAAAAAACATCATTTCAAAGTACTATATCTTACTCATAAAAAAGAAAGAGAAGGCAAATTTTTCATTCACATGTCTTCCAGTATATCTGCGGGACTTGCAATGGTTTTTGCAACTGCAATTGGTCTGTATGCTCAATACAAATACGATACCTTCACTACACCATTTTTTATTACTTTGGTAGTTGCCTATATGATTAAAGACCAGATAAAAGAATTCTTAAAATCACATCTCAAAAGAAAATTATTCAAAAAATTTTATGATTCAAAAATCAAAATATATGATAGCACAAATGTAATATTAGGTAATTTATGGGAAAATTTTTCAATAGATAATCAAAAAAAAATTCCTGATGAGATAAAAGAAATACGAGAAAAAAATCAGACCATTGAAATTGAAAATGATTACAATCATGAAACTATAATTCACTATAAGAAAAAAATTGAATTATTTCCAAGATTAGGAAGAAAAGAATATAGAAAATATAAATTAAATACGCTTAATGATATCACAAGAATCAATTTTAAAAGCCTATTGAAAAATATGGATGACCCCTATAAAAAATTATACGTTAGAGATAAAACTGGTTTTAAGAAAATCAAAGCAAGTAAAGTATACTATATCAATGTCATCATTAGATACTTTGATGGTATAAACTATAAATATAGCAGAAACAGAGTAATACTAAACAGTGAAGGCATAAAAAAAATTGTCAAAATAGAAACCTGAATTTTTAATAAAAATTATAAAGTCTAATAACTATAATATTCATATGAAACAACTCCTTTACATCTTAAGGGAAAGATTAAAGCTCTTCGGACCCAAAAGTCAACAACTGTCTAATGAAAGACAGATAATTGACGATAAAATGAAACAAATGGGTTTTGAAAACTTAGATGATGATGAAATTTACCACTTAAAAAAAAAGCTTTCAATGAAAAAATTCTTCAAAACAGTAGGCACTATAATTATTATTTTAGGAGTAATATTATCCATTAGTATAATACTTCTATTACCAGGTCTCACTTTAGTTTTATTTGGATCTATGATAATGTATATGGGTAGAAAATTATAAATTTGTAAAATTTTCTAAGAATAAATTATTAAAAAAAAAAGATTTACTTATTTTTTACAATCTGAAACTTTTTATTACGTTTTGCTTTAACTAAAACATAATCATCTTTCTTTAGACCAGAAGTTTCTGCAACTTTATGTGCTGTTTCTTCGTGCTTGTAGGTCTGAGGCCTATTTGGTTTTTTTACTGTGTTTCTATAAACTACTCCTTTACCATTAAGATGTGTTCCCATTCCATATTTCTTTTTTTCTCTAGTGTGTACCTTTACCATTTTAAATTTCCTCACATATATACTCCTCTCAAAAATAATCAATACTTATAAGTATATGCTTATTGTAAAGTCAAAACTAATACTTTATACCTAATTATGGTGGATACAGGCTCTACAAATCGACTTTGCAAGTTGAAAATCTATGATTTTCATTATCTTAAACGGGCAGAAAACCTCTTACTTTAGTTGGAGGATGAATGCCATTCAGCCCGTTTGAGAGTCGAAAATCCGTTTTGAAAACACGAGCGAGCACACCTCGTACTTATGTCACTACCATTCCAACTGTCAAACTCTCTTGAGTTTAACATTTAGTGAGAGGTAGCGAAGTGTATTGAAATTCTAAATTTCAAGACATCCGAAACTTAGGAGTTTCGATATGTTCTAGGATTTCCGTGATTGGCTTAAAAAATGAACATTTTTAACTTAAAATTGAACAAACATAATATTTATAGCTTCAAATCAGATTAAAACTATCACTAATCATATATATATGTCTGTATCACTATAAATTAAAAAAACAATTATAAGGTGAATTAAATGAACAAAAAAACAATATTATCAATATTATTATTAAGTGTAATGATCATAATAAGTGCATGTTCTAATAATACAAAAGAAATAGAAGAAGAAGAAATTATCGAAGAAACAATAGAAGATGGCCCAAAAATATGTACTACTGATTATAACCCTGTATGTGGAGTAGATGGTAAAACATATTCCAATGAATGCTCAGCGAATAAAGTTGAAATCGCTTATGTTGGTGAATGTGGAGCAAAAAATGCATTTTCAGAACCAAAAAAATGTACAAGAGAATATATGCCTGTTTGTGGTGCTGATGGTGTAACTTACTCAAACAAATGTGAAGCAGGAGAAATGAAGGTTATTAATGAAGGTGAATGTAAAGATGCTCCAAAAATATGTACAGCAGATTACAGCCCTGTTTGTGGTGTAGATGGTGAAACATATTCAAATAAGTGCTCAGCAGGTGAAGTTGAAATTGCACATGTTGGAGAATGTAAAACAGAACAAGAAACCAATTTAAAGGAGAGCTGTGAAGAAATTGAAGGAATATGGATCGATACAGGAAATGAATGTGGTGGAATATCAAAAGAACAATGCGAGAATTTAGATGGAAATTTTAATGAATGTGCATCTTCATGTAGAAATGATCCTAATGCAGCAATGTGTGATTTAATGTGCAATGTTGTATGCCAATTTAATTAATTTTTTTATTTTATTTACTAATTTTTCTTTATAGATTTAATAAATTTTAATTTAAAATTCATAATATTTATAAATATTATAATAATTATAATAATTATGAAAACTACAATTTCAATAAATACTGAGGTTAAAGATGAAATTAACGAATTTGGTAAAAAAGGTGAAACATATTCTGACATCTTAAAAAGAATTTTGAAAAAAGCTAAAGAAATGCAGATAAGAGAAATATTAATGGATGATAATGATTCTGATAAAATAGAAAATGCATTATACAGAGCAAAAAAAAGATGGCAATAATTCTTATTACAAAAAATCTTGAAGAAGAAATAAATAAGAAATTTAAAAAAGAATCAATAAAAATTTTTGAACACATTTACAGCTTAAAAGAAAATCCAAAAAAAGGAAAAGAAATTGGTGTTGTAGGTGGAATATTAATAAAAGAATTAAAATATAAAAATCATAGATTTTATTTTCTAGTAGATGGATATAAAATAAAAATACTAAGTATAAAAGAACTCAGTAATTGTGTTTTGAAATTTGTTAGAATGTCTGACAAAAATACACAGCAAAAAGTCATAAATGAAATTAAAGATATTTTAAGAAAAATCGGTGAAGAGCATTTCACTTAATTTAAAAATATAAAAAAAAGAAAAAAAACTAACCCTTCTTAGTCAATATTGTCTGTGTTGGGAAAGGCATCTCAATTTTATTCTTATTAAACTGATCAAGTATTGCCAAATTCACTTCAGTTTTTGTCCCACCAATATTTGCACTTTTCTTGATATAATAAATAACAGAAATATCAAAAGTAAAATCCCCAAATCCTGAAAGGTTTACAAAATGCTTAGCCAATAATCCCTCATTTTTTTCTAGTATTTTTTCAATTAACTTCATTGCCTTTTTTACATCTGCTACTGAGGTATCACATGATATACCAATTGTTGTAGAAACTTTCCTTGATGGTTCTGATGAAACATTTTCTACTTTATCATTTGTAAATTTACCATTTGGAATTGTAACTATTCTTCCATCATATTTTCTTATCTTTGTTGATCTTATTCCAATATCTTCAACAACACCTTCAATTCCTGATACACTAATTTTATCTTTTATTTTAAAGAGTTTATCTGAAAATATTGTCAATCCACCAAATATGTTTGAAACTGAATCCTTTGCAGCCATAGCTAAAGCCAAACCACCTATACCTAATCCTGCTAAAAGTGCACCAACATCATATCCTGCATTATTTAATCCAACAATAATACCTAATATCCATAAAATTCCTTTGATACCTTTTTTTAATATTGGAAATATCTGATCATCCATATCTGATTCAGATTTTTCAGCCATTGGAATCATATATTCTTCATAAATTGCGTCAAATAATCTACTTAAAAACCATACTACGTTCATGACAATTACAAATTGAAATCCATTATCAATAACTACTTGTGAGGCTTCTGTAAAACTCAATGTTTTTAGAGAATACCAAATACCTACCAATACCAATGTAAATATCAATGGCTCTTCTATCATATCAATTAATATATCATCAAATTTTGTTTTTGTTTTTTTTGTAAAAGCTTTTATTGCTCCTGATGTCAATTTGTATAATATTTTTGCTGCAATTGCAACTCCTAAAATTATAAAAAGTGCTATTGACCATTGTTTTATTGTATTACCATAATATGTTTTTATTAATATATCTTCTAACAATCAAATCACCCCGATTTGTTTAATTTTATCTGATAAAATTTCTAAATATATAAATATTTTTACTTATTTATGATTTTCTTACTAAATTATTTTCAGATATACATTTTTTATAGTATTATTTAAATAAGTAATTCTATTCATACTTTATATGACAGACACAAACTTAAATCTAAATCAATATGAAACAGAAGCATTAAAAATATCTCTTGAAAAATATATTCCAATTCTGACTGAACAAATACAATCATTAAAAAAAATGAAGTATAGTTCAAGTAATGATAAAAAAACTATGCTAAGAGACATATCTAAAAAATTAGATTTATTAAATGATATTTTAAAAAAATTAAATTAAAAAAAATTCTACAAAAAATTTATAAGTACATAAATATGTAGTTATTGATGTGAAATACATTTGAATAAATTTTAAGAATTATATTTATTCAGGTGCTAAATAATTAATTAAAAGGTGATAAAATGAAATTAAAATATACGATAATGGTTTTAATACTAATTGCTATTAGTGCATGTAATACTAATAATAATGATTCTTTAACCAATGAAAACACAGAAGACAAAAACATTGATGTAGATGTCAATGAAAAAGAAAATGTTGAAATAGAAATTGACACAAATGAAGATAATAAGGCAGATATGACTATCAAAAAAGATGATGAAGTTACTGAAATTGTAATTCCTATTGATGAACCAACAAAAGTAACAGATGAATGGTGTGTTCCAGGATCAACATATACATATGATTCTTCAGAAGGAAGCGTAGACTCTGAAGTGGAAGGATTATCAACATATAAAGGAAAAGAATTCTGTAAAGCTCAATCTACAAGCATAATAACAAGTCCTGCAGGAGATATAACTTCAGACACTACATACTATTTTGATAGTGATTATAATGAGTATTGGATAATTGTAACCACTTCATCTGCAATGATGCCTAATGCTCAAGTTAATGAAATACATATTGTTGATGGAGAAACAATTAATTAATTTTTTATTGTTTTAATTTTTTTATTTCAGTTTAAAAATATTCACATTAAAATCATCACTTTTATACATTTTATTTTCAGATGAAATTATTAATACAGGTAATTTTAATTTTTTAGAAATTTCTATTGCAGAAATGAATCCAGAGGTAAAAAGTGCTGTTGCATATGAATCTGATTCTATTGCAGTTTTTGTCATTACAAAAATAGATTTTATTTCAGAAATTGGTTTTTTAGTTTTTGAATTTATGAGATGATGGGATTCTTTCCAATTTCTTTTGTTTGGTGATGATGATGAAATTGACATATTATTTAAATCAATTTTCCCAATTACTCTTTTATCATCATCTGGATGTTCAAGTAATATTTCCCAATATTCTTTTTTATTTTCATGTCTTGCAAGAATATCACCACCAGCATTAATATAATAATCAAATATATTTTGCTCTTCAATTATTTTAGAAATTCTATCGATTGCATAGCCTTTTCCTATACCTCCAAATTCAATTTCTTTATTTAGAAGGATTTTATTTTTATCAATTTTTATTTCTTCATTAGATTCTTTAAATTTAGTCTTAGTTTTTTTTACTTTAAATGAATAATTTTTATCATAGCCTAAATTTTCAAGTGTGTTTTTTAATGTTATATCAAAATTACCATTTGTTTTTTCTTTCACATTCATTGATTTTCTAATTAAAAATATTGTCTCAAAATCAACTTTTTGCCAAATACCTAAATTAAAATTAATTTGTTCTAAATATGAATCATCTAAAAACCGAGAATATTTTTTTTCAATTCTTTCTATTTCATCAAATAAAGAAGGAAAAAGAAAAGAAATTTTTTTTGGCAGTTTTATTTCAATTAATGTGCCAATCAATTCTTTTTTTACTGATTTATATTCCATTTAATATATATCCACCAAATTTTGAAGCTGCTCTCCTAATGCTGCTGTTGTTATTGAACTTCCACTAATTTGTTTTGGCAATTCTATTTCATCAATTTTTTTACCTATTACTAAATCTAAAAGTGCATCATTAACTCCATTGATATATTTTTTTGAAACTTTATGTGCATCATCACTTGGAGTAACTGACGCATCCATTATTACATCTCCTTCTACTGTAATATCAATTGTTACTATCTCTACTCCATCATGAGCTCCATATGATACTTCATCAACATAATTCCCATCTTCAATTACTTGCATCAATAATTCCTGAGACCTTTCCTCTTCTGATTTCTTATCAGGAACATCCAAACCTACAATGATTTTATCATCATCTGTTTTAGAAACTTCTTTTAACTCATCACCTGAGTCTGAAACATCAACTACTTCATTTTTAGGCTGATCTATTTTTGTTGTACATCCTGCAATTATCAACGATAGAGTCATTATCATAGAAATAATAATCATTAATTTATTTTTCATTTTTCCACCTATTAAGTATGAATATTATATAGTTTAGTATAATATATTTAATAAATACAAATATTTGTAGTTTAAAAATTTATATTTTAAACAAAACTATTTCATAATGAAATTCAAACTCTTTGTATGCTTTTTCTTCAAATTGAGAAAATATATTTTTTACTTCTTCTTTGCTTAATTTAATTTCTTTTGGTGGACCAATTGATGCATCTTTCTTAAATTCAACTATAACTAACTGAGAATTCTTTTTTATTACTCTTTTAAGTTCATCTATTGCATTTTTTTCTTTATTAGCAACAAAACCATGAAGAACATTTATTAAAAAACAAATATCTATTAAAGAATTATCTATGAATTCAATATTATTAATATCACCAATAACTGCATTTATATTTTTAATATTTTTATTTTTTAAAATATCTATTGATTCTTCATCTTGATCTACTGATATAACTTTGGACACATATTGTGATATTGATTCTGAAATATCACCTTGTCCACAGCCTGCATCAAGTACTATCATATCTTGTTTTATATCAATTATATCAAATAATTCTTCTGGTTTAAAAAAATTAAGTGATGATTTTCCAGCATGGCTATGTTTCATTTTTAAAAATAAAAAAAATTAAGACAAATCTTCAAGAGCTTTTAGAAGTCCTTGCATATACATCAATTTTGGACCTCCACCCATCATAACTGTTACCCAACCTGCTTCAAGTATTTCTTCTCTTGTTGCTCCTACATCCAATGCATTTTTTACATGTATTGCAATGCACCATTCACATTGAGATGAAACACCTGCACCAATTGCAAGTAATTCTTTTGTTTTAACATCAAGAGCTCCTTTTTTCATAGTCTGCGAATGTAATGCCATGAAACTTTTCATTTCATCTGGAGTTTCTTTCATTAATGTTTTACTATTATTCTTCCAATCTTCTAACAATTCTTTATAATCTTTCATATATATCACCTATTATTTTTTATGATGATTTAACTATTATTATTGTTTTTAAATATTGTGGATTAAAAATGTATTTTTATAAAAAAATTTAAATACTAAATATTTTATAAATAAAGAAATGAAAAAAATTATATCAATAATAATTTCATTTTTAATTTTGACAATCATTCTAAATGGATGCAATTCTACTAATGTTGTTGAACCTACGCCAGAGATTGAAATTGTTCAAGAACCTGAAGAAATTACAACATCCAAACTAGAATTAATTCAAGAACCTTATATTATTAAAAGAAACATAGATAGACAAAAATATACATACACTGATGAATTTGAAGATAACTATCATGAAATAGATTATATCGCATATGAAGCATATTATGATATAGCAGATGGAACATATCAATCAGATGTTATTGTGCATGTATTCAAGACAATAGTAGATGCAGATACATATTGGAAAAACTTTGTAGATGAATCCTCTGATAATAGTGATATTGAATTCAAGGCTGTTGAATTTGAAGGAAAAACGATTTATCATTATAATAGTCCATTTTATATTGATAATTTAGAAGATTATACAGTAGGATCCGTTTGGAAACATAAGAATGTAGTTATTTCACTTAATGAACCAAAAACTGAAAAAACAGTTTTTAATGCTTACTTCAATAAATATAGTTGATTTATAATTAAATTAAAAAAATTATTTAAACAAATATTCGAATTCACCATATCCTTCTTTTTTTAAATCTTCTTTGGCAATAAATTTCATTGATGCTGAATTCAGGCAATATCTAAGTCCTGTTGGATTAGGTCCATCATCAAAAACATGTCCCAAATGTGAATTTGCATGCTTACTTTTTACTTCAACTCTTTTCATTCCAAGTGTGCTGTCTTCTACTTTTAAAATATTTTCTGGAACTAATGGTTTTGTAAAACTAGGCCAACCAGTCCCTGATTTAAATTTATCAATTGAACTAAATAATGGCTCACCTGAAACAATATCTACATAAATTCCTTCTTTTTTATTATCCCAATATTCATTATCAAATGGTTGTTCTGTACCTTCATTTTGAGTTACTTTAAATTGTAAACTTGTAAGTTTTTCTTTAATTTCTTCATCTGTTGGCATTTCATAATCCTCCTCCCAATGATCTACTAAAAATCTTTCACGACCTGAACCTCTTCTATATGATGAATAATCTTCATAATTTTTTAAATAGTAATCTTGATGATATTCTTCAGCTGGAAAAAAATTAGTATATGGCAAAATTTCTGTTACAATAGGTTTTGAAAACTCACCTGATTTTCCTAACAGTAATTTTGATATTTGAGCAATTTCTTTCTCTTCATCATTTCTATAAAATATTTTTGCTCTATATTGAGTTCCTTTATCCGCAAATTGACCTAGGTCATCAGTTGGATTAATCTGTTTCCAATATACTTCAACTAATTCTGAATAACTTACAACTGAGTTATCATAATAAATTTGTACTGCTTCAACATGTTCTGTTCTTCCTGCTGAAACTTCTCTATAAGTTGCATCTGTCTCTGTTCCTCCTGAATAACCTGAAAGTACTTCTTTTACACCTTGCATTTTTTCAAATGGTCCTTCCATACACCAAAAACATCCGCCTGCAAATGTTGCTTTTTCAAATTTTTCTAATTCTTCTAAATTCAATTTAATTTTTGGAATCTGTTTTTCTACTTCTTTAGATGTTTCCATAATTTCATTCCCTTTCACTTCTGAACTTTCTGTGTTGCCATCTTCTTGCTTCAAAATATTAGTTTGATTACATGCAGCAATAAGTACCAATAAAATCAATATTATTTGTTTCATATTGTTTTAGTTCAATTTTTTTCATTTTAAACTTTTCCTTTAACCCTTTAAATTGAAAAGATGAAGAAAAGTATATATTATAATTTTTTAACATGTTTTTTACGTTATCACGTAAACAATTTCAATAATTGAAATTGTTTTCTATAAAAGTAAGAGCAGAGCTCTTGCTACAATAATAATGAATTTATTCCATATCAAGATAATGCTTTAAAAAACAAAAGAAAAGTTTATATAATACTAATTCAAAAATTGATATAATGAATGAAAACAAAATAAAAAACAATTCTAGAGAACATAAATTTGAGACATATGGTGATAAATCAGATTCATTTAGTTTTAAAGACTTATTTTTAAAAATTTTAAAATTATTCAAAAATAAAAATAAAAAATGGTGATTTAAAATGAAAAAAATAATTACTATATCAGTTTTAATGTGCTTGTTTATTATGAGCTGTTCATATTTTATAACCGAAAAATATGAAGAACCAGTAATTGAAAAAGATTCAAAACCTATTGAAGAACTAATTACAGAAAAAGAACCAGAACCTATTGTTAAAGAAATTATAGAAGAAAAGTTTGTAGAAAAATGTGAATTTCCCTCAGGTCTTTATTGTAAAGAAATACTAGGTGCAACATCTAGCTCAATTGAATTTGTCATGAAAAATGATAAAGGTCTTCCAATTGTAATTAATAGCATTTCAGGATCTAAAACTTGCACATCAATAAAAATTGCTCCTAGTGTTACTCTAAATTATCAAACATTTAATCAACAGACCATAAAAACTGGTGGAGCATTTAAAGTCATGCTTGCTGGATGTAATAATGGAAACAGTGAAGAGATTGTTAATGAAACAATAAAAATTATTTATACAAATAAGATGACTGAAGTTGAATATGAAACAGAAGGTAATATAATTTTAAAAGTTGCCTAATTCAAATCCACTAACCTTAAATACAACTATTTTTTCTAAATTGAGAGGAGAAGGGGCATAGAAACGTTTATATACTAGTATACTAAATTATAATATTAAAGGCAAGATGGAAGAAGTTTATACAAATATATCAGACAACGATCAATTATTTGATTTTCTTTTTAGTGAAGATGATATTAGCTGGAAAACTATGATTTATGAGCTTGTCAGGTCAGAACAGATGAATCCATGGGATATTGATTTAAATCAACTCTCTAAAAAATTCTTGCAAAAACTAAAAGAACTAAAAGAAATGAATTTCCGAATTTCTGGTAAAGTCATTTTAGCAGCATCCATTCTTCTAAAATTAAAATCTGAAAAACTTATTGAAGATGAAATAGGCAATCTTGATGCTTTGATTGCATCAAATGAAATAGAAGATGAAGAAGGACTATTATTTGATGAAGAATTAGAATTTGATGATGATGGTATTCCACTTTCAAAAGATAGACCAAAAATATATCCTAAGACACCACAACCAAGAAAAAGAAAAGTTTCTGTTTTTGATTTAATTGACGCATTAGATAAAGCATTAGAAGTAAAAAACAGAAGAAAAGTATATTTAAATGATGAGCCAAAAATGAAAATACCTGAAAAACCAAGAGATATTACTTTAGTAATAAAAGACGTCTACAAGAAAATAACAAAACATTTTGGAGATTCTAAAAAAAGATTGACTTTTTCATTATTGCTTCCATCACAAAGTAAATATGATAAAGTTCAGACATTCATTCCACTTCTACATCTGGATAACCAAAGAAAAGTAGACCTTCTACAAAGAGCACATTTCTCAGATTTTGAAATTAAAATGCTAAAAAAGATGGATCCTCTTGATATGTAATAAAGTTTAAATCATCCTTTTCTATAAATTTATATAAAAACTCTAGTTTCTTCTCTCTATGCATATACTAAAAACAAGTTTTAATGAAGATCCAAATATTGGACTAAGAATATTTAGCAATGATAAATTCTGCATTGTTCCTATCAGTACGTCTGAAAAATTATGTAAAAATTTTGAAGAAGTCCTAAAAGTACCAATAATTAAGACAAATATTGCAGGAACAACACTCGTTGGAGCATTTATTTGTGGAAACAACAGTAAAATAATTCTACCTGATATTTTATTTGATAAAGAAATTGAAATTCTAAAAGAAAATAATATCAATTTTGAAATTCTTGATACAAAACTGACAGCTCTTGGAAATAATATTGTCATGAATGATCATGGAGTAGTAATCAATCCTGATTATTCAAAAGAAGATGAAGAAAAAATAGGAAAAATATTTGGTCTTCCTGTAAAAAAATGGAAAATAAATGATCTTGAAATTGTAGGTTCCCTTGTAAAATTAAATGATAAAGGATGTATCACAAATCACGATATTGCTGATTTTGAAATAAATTTCTTAGAAAAATTTTTAAAAACAAAAATAACTACTGGTACTGTGAACTTTGGTTCACCAAATATTGCAAGCGGACTTGTTTGTAATAAAAATGGATTCATAATAGGGGGGTTATCAAGTGGACCTGAAATTGTTAACATTGATGAAGGTCTTGGATTTATAGACAATGACTAAATTAAAACTTTTATGTGGAAGCGCAAGCAAAAATTTAACTAGAGAAGTTGCAGACATTTTAGGAATAAAATCCTGTAATGTCATATGCAAAAAATTCAAAGATACTGAAATCTATGTAAAAATTGATGAAAAAATAAGAGGAGAAGATTTATTTATCATTCAATCAGTAAATAATCCAGTAAATGATAATCTTATGGAATTACTAATCATGATTGATGCTGCAAAAAGAGCTTCAGCAGGAAGAATAAATGTTGTTATTCCCTATTTTGGATATGCAAGACAAGATAGAAAAGCCTCATCCAGAGAACCAATAACTGCAAAATTAGTAGCAAACCTTCTTGAGACTGCAGGTGCTGATAGAGTAATTACTGTCGATTTACATGCAGATCAAATACAAGGCTTTTTTGACATACCGGTTGATCATTTCGTAGGTTACCCTTTATTTGCACAATATATAAGTGAAAAAAAATTAAAAGATGTTGTAATAGTATCTCCTGATACAGGTTTTGCAAAAAAAGCTAGAAGAATTGGAAAATTACTAAATGTTCCTATTGCTATAGTTGATAAAAGAAGACCTAAACATAACAAATCTGTCGTTATGAATATTATTGGAGACGTAAAAGGAAAAAATGCAATAATAATTGATGATATAATTGATACTGCAGGAACAATCACTAATGCAGCAGAAGCATTAAAAGAAAAAGGTGCAAAAAATGTTTTTATTTTTGCAACACATGCTGTTATGTCTGGAAATGCAGTCAAGAGATTAAATGATTGTGCAGCAAAAGAAGTAATTTTCACTAATACTATTGATATACCTAATGAAAAAAGATTTCCTAAATTAAAAGTTCTACACATATCCAAATTATTAGCAAAAACTATCAAAGCAATCCATCTAAATAAATCATTAGGAAAATTATATACTTGGGAGAAGTTTGATAATGTCAGATAAATTAGTTGATCAACATAAGCAAGAATTGTATTCTGAACTTCAGATGCTAGACCAGCAAATAAAACAAGTTCAAGTCCATATGGAAAAACTTGATGAGCAACTTGCTGAAATTGTATCTGTCAATGTTATACTTGAAGATATTAAAGATGTCAAAAAAGGCACAGAAACAATGGTTCCTATTGCTAATGGTGTTTATATAAAAACCAAGATTGAAGATACTGATGACCTTCTTGTTAATGTTGGGGCGAATACTATTGTCTCAAAAAAAATTCCTGAAGTAAAAGAAATGATTTTACAGCAAGAGACCGAAATAAAAGGATATAAGGAAAAAATATTAGGTAATTTCCAAGTCTTAATCAAAAGAGTAGAAGATATCCAAGAAGAATTAAAGAAGTAAAAATATTTGTTCTTTTTCTTAAACTTATTTTCTCCATTTTTTAAAATAAAATATTCTATTAATTTATTATTAGTTTAAACATATAATCTCGCTTTGCGAGATACTTCCTTGCAAAGAGCAAAGCTCTATGCTATATCTTTAAAATAATAACTTAAATGAAAAATAGTATTAAATATATTATAAAAATTAAAAAAATGCCTCGGCCGGTATCCTCATTAGCATTCGGAAAACTCCTCGGCAAGAATTATTAAAATTAAAAAAATGCCTCGGCCGGGATTCGAACCCGGGTCACGGCCTATCTTTTAAAAAGACAGACCATATAAGTCAACCTTTCTTAACGAAAGGGCCGTATGATTGGCCGGACTACACCACCGGGGCATATTTATAGTTAGAATTTACTTTTGTCTTATAAAGATTTCTAAAATTACTTGTAATTATTTATAAGTAGTAATATTTGGAAACATTTATATTTAAATTATTTTTTAATATATAATTATGTCCAAAACAGATAATTTATTTTATGATGTATGGCCTGGACTTAAAGCAGAATTACCTTCAGAAGAACATGAATTAATTATTGCTGGAGATGTAAGTGGAACAAATACAGCATTAAGTGTCTATACTGTTAATTCAGAACTAGATTTAATTAAACAAATTTATTGGGCTAAAGCGAATACAAAAACAATAGATGGAAATTTTAATATAGCGTTAGACGATTTTCTTGAACTTGTAGATCTTCAAAAAGATGATATAAGCAGAATGGTTCTTGGAGTTGCTGGTCCAGTAAAAGATGAAGGAAGCCGTGTCCAATTAACAAATGGACCACAAGTATATGAACTTCAGGCAAACTCTTTTGGAATTGAAACTGCTTTAATTAATGATTTTGCAGCAAATGGTTTTGCCATAGCCGCTGCAGGAGAAAAAAAAATTGATTTGGATTTTATACAATTAAAACATCTTGATGGTAAATACTATGAACCTGAACCACATGGTCAAATTGGTATCTTCGGACCTGGGACAGGGTGTGGTGTTGGTGCATTGAAATATAGTTCCGCAAATGTTTATGAACCTTTTGAATCTGAAATGGGTCATATTAGATTAGCAGCTGATAAAAAATTAATAAACTGGCTTAAAAAACAACCTGATCTTAAAGGTAAAATTGGAGACCACCCTCATATTGAATCTATAATGAGTGGACCAGGAATTCAAAGATTATTTAATTATTTTAGAGGATGGAATAGGAATAAAGAAACACGTGATTTTGATAGATTAGTTAAAATGAATGATGGTCCAAATTTTGTCGCATCATATGCCAAACTAAATGATAATTCAATATCAAAGAAAGCAATGGATTATTTTTGGACACAATATGGGTTAGCTCTATACGATGTTGCTGCTGTAACAAAATCAACAGGTGGTCTTTGGATTGCTGGTGGAGTAATTAGAAATAATATTGAAAAAGTAAGAAATCAACCCGAAATAATTGATGAACATATTGAAAAATTATTAATGGAAGGAATAGATAGAGCAGGCACACAAAATCACTTAATTTCAAAGATGCCTGTTTATGCTATTACAGACGGATATTTAGGAATTAAAGGAGCAATGGCAGCAGCAGCAATTCCAAAATATAATAAACAACTAAAATTCTACAAATAATTTACTTCGTTCTCCAATGAAGCATCTTACCATCCATAAAACATTCAATCATTCCAATCTTCTTCAGATAAGAAAGATATGCCTTAATTATTGATATATTCAAAAAATATTGTTGAATTGTGACATAAAGATCATATTTTTGAGAAATATATTTTAAAACACCTTCAACTGTATTTTTTTCTTTTAAAAATTCTACAATACATTCATTTACTTCATTTATTCTCTCAATATTTTTTTGTATGTCTAATTTTGCCTCTTCTTTCGTTCTTAATCCACCATGTGTAAGAACATAAAAATCATAATTTGTATCTTGAAGTTTATTTAAAGAATTTAATGTGTCTTCTACGTCATATAAATATGGAACTTTATATTTATTTAAAATTGATTCTGGAAAAAATGAATCACTTGCATATAAAACATTATCAGAAGTTGCTACAGCAATCATATTCATACTGTGTCCCTTAACATTTATTATATCTAAATCTCCAAATTTACCTTCTTTTATGATTTCATCTACTCTTGACTCTTGTGCCATGAAGAACTTGTTTTTGAGTTCTTCTATAGGACTTGCACCATAAAGATATATTGGTTCAAATATTGGATTTTTTATGATTGTTGATTCTAATTTGGGTGCATATACAATGCAACCTGGATTTCTATCCAAAATCAAAGAATTTCCTCCAAAATGATCACCATGAGAATGTGTTATAATTATTGATTTTACCAAAACATCCATCTCTTTTAGTAAATTATCTACTTTTTTTGCATAATCTGAGTCAATACCTGTATCAATTAAAGTAGCACTTCCATCTTTTATATAGATTCCAATGCAACCTCTAGAATTATAAAAATAAGAATTCCCTTTAATTTTTATTAACATCTTTTTATATGAAAATCAATTAATGTTTTTTAATTAATTGATTTTTTTACAGGATTTCCATTTGCTAAAGTAAATTCCATCCATGAATTTTCAGCACAATTTGCAACAAGAGATTCATTTAATATTGATACACTACATCCTTCTCCACTAATGAAACTTGCTCCATCATATAGAAGGTTATTTACCAAAAAATAATCCAGAACTAAAATTCCTTCATCAACATTTTCTATCCTTAATGTCCTTATTGATTTTGGGATCTGAATTATCTGTTCTTGAAAATAACCATCTCCTATCCATATCCTGTTTTGATCAAAATCTATATTTCCTTTCAAATCAAATCCTATTATTCTCATCCTAGCTTGAATTCCATCTTCATACATTGCACTTATGCTTAAAACTGCTGTCTTTCCTGCATAAACTACAGAAATACAAAGAATTGTCATAATAATTATTGTAAAAATTGATTTGTTTTTCATTTAATCCCACCTATATTCATTTAATTATTTTAAAGTTTATAAGTTTTATCTTGAAGAGTAACCAAGTTCAAATTAATGATAATAAAAAATCAAATTATGAAAAAATGATGGGCCCAGGCGGATTTGAGCTAAAAACTATGTTTTTGCTCCTAGTCGAACTTAAGGTTCTCCTCCGGAACAAGTTCAAATCCTAATTTATTATAAAATGTAATCTGACGAGAAAAAAATGATGGGCCCAGGCGGATTTGAACCGCCGACCACTAGCTTTCTTAGAAATGTTGCTAGTAGCGTCATATAAGACTAGCGCTCTATTGTCCAACCCTGCAAATTAATGCAAAAGGCTCCCAGACTAAGCTATGGGCCCAATTGTTTTTAGGAGAAATATAGTTTCTTTTTAAATTTTCCTCAAAGTGCATGATTTTTTAAGATAAAAACTCTCAAAAAATATAACATTCAAAATTCTTAGAATATTTAATGCGGAGTGCAGGGTTCGAACCTGCGTAAGCACTAAGCTAATGGGTCCTAAGCCCATCCCGTTTGACCGCTCCGGCAACTCCGCGTCTATGAAACAAATTTTATCTCTAAAACTTGCTTTGATTACGGAGAATGCGTTCATATAAAAATATTATGGTTGAGAGTTTAACAAATTCAAAAAAATATATATTTTCATCTCCATTCATAATTTATACAATGGAATTACATGAACCTTATTATGAAAAACATATACTTGTATGTGTGATTGATAAAAGTGCTACTGGAAAAAACAGCTGTGGACCAAAAGACGCAGAAGAGATATGGAAAAAATTAAAATCATATGTCAAAGAAAACAACCTTAAAGCTAAAATTAGAGTATCAAAAACTTATTGTCTAGACCTATGTTCACATGGACCTATAGTTACAATATACCCTGAAAATACAGTTTATAAGCAAGTTAAATTAAGTGATGTAGAAGAAATAATTAAAAAACATTTAATTAATTGAAAAGGTTAAAAAAAAATTAATTTTTGGTAAGAACTTTTTTTCCAGTCTTTTTCCAATTATAATCTCTTATTCTAGCAGAAACACCAAATCCACATGATGAACACTTTTTCTTTTTCATGTGATAAGCTTTCTTTCCGCATCTTCTACAGTGCATATGTGTGGTCTTTCCTGACCTTTTTCCCTGTGCAGCTGTTCCTGTTCCCATTTTATTTTACCTATTGTGGCATTATTAAAATAATTGTGTCTCCTCTTAAAAAGATTGTACCTAACTTTCTTTTTATTTCTCCATCAACTATTTCTTCTGCTTCGTTTAAAACTATATTTATATGAATATCAAATGATGCTAAATTACCTGCAAATTTTTTACCGTTCTTTAATTCAATTGTTACTCTTTTATTTCTTGCCCTGTTCAGAGCATCTAGTGGTCTTGCGTTTTCCATTTGTCTTACACCTCAAAAATATAAAAATAGTCTACTGAATTTGGAATTGATTTATAAAACTTACTATAAAATACCGTCTTAAATTTATTATTTTTTAGAGATATTTAAAAAAAATTACATTATTAAAAAATAAAAAATCAAATTTAATCCGTTTTTTCATGAATTAGATTTATTAATAAATAGAATACATTTAAATTTTAATATTTACTCCTCCAATACAATGTCACTTAGAGTTAATAAAAAAGTTCAAGAAGGAATCAAAAAAAGATATAAACCTCTAGTCATCAAAAAACAACACATTATGATTGCATTTATAATCTTGATAATCTCTTTTTTTATAGATATAAAAAGAATCATAGTACTTGTTGCATTATGTGTAATAAATACAATATTATTATCTTTAGATAGATATATCAGTTTGCCTGTTGATCTTGAATTCTCAACATTTTCAGCAATTTCTTTTGCAATAGTATATGATTTAAAATGGGGTCTTGTTGCAGGAATCCTTACAAAAGTAGTAACAATGGCTTATAATGCAAATGTTAGAGCTGATCACTTTTTTATGATGGGTGGATATTCAATGGCAGCAGTAATTGCAGCAATCATGACACCTGGATTTAATATTATAACAATAGGCATTGTAGCAACAATTATTGTAAATATATACATTGTATTTGTTTCAATATATATTACAAATCTTTATCCTGTTGAAATTATCATGTATGGTTTTTCTAATTTTATGTTCAATATATTCCTCTTTGTAGCATTTAGTGAGCCACTTCTATTTATCATGGGATTATGAAATTAAAGATAATTTTAAAAAAGAAGTAAATTTTCAATTCAATTAGTACGCCAGTGTCGCATAACCTGGTATTGCGCTGGCCTTGAGAGCCAGTTTCCTTTGGGAATTCCCAGTTCAAATCTGGGCGCTGGCGTTTTTATTCTAAAAACTTATCTACAGATTTGAACACACAGTCACTATTGTTCCTGTGCCTAGTCGTATAGTTTGCTTTGCAAATTATACTCCTCCGGAATCTGGGCGCTGGCGTTTTTATTCTAAAAACTTATCTACAGATTTGAACACACAGTCACTATTGTTCCTGTGCCTAGTCGTATAGTTTGCTTTGCAAATTATACTCCTCCGGAATCTGGGCGCTGGCGTTTTCTTTAATCCAAAGGATTAGAGATTTGAAAACATTTTTTTTGTTTTCATATTTTTAATTCTAAAAAAACTTATCTACAGATTTGAACACTGAATCTCTAACATTCTATTATATTAAGTACTTTAAATTTAACATTTCTTCCCACCAATATTTTTGCTAGAATTAGAAAAAACAGAATCATTCTCTGAATAATCAATTGGAACATCCACAATATCAATTCCTTTTTTATTCATTAAATCACTTAATATTTTTTCAAAATTTGAATCTTTTGTTATTCTAATTCCTCTTGCACCATAACTTTGTGCATATTTTACAAAATCAGGGTTTGAAAAATCAAGACCAAATTCTTTTAGTCCATGATTTTTTTGCTTCCATTTAATCATACCATATCCTGAATCGTTTAAAATAATTACAAGTAAATTCAAATTTAACCTCATTGCAGTTTCAAGTTCTTGTGAATTCATCATAAATCCACCATCTCCAACAACTGCAACTATTTTTTTTTCAGGATAAACTAGACTCGCTGTAATTGCAGAAGGAAGACCTGCACCCATTGTTGCAAGAGCATTATCTAAAATAATTGTATTTGGAGAATATGCTTTAAAATTTCTTGCAAACCATAATTTATACATTCCATTATCAAGTGTTAAAATATCATTTTCATCCATTACTTTCCTTATAGTTGAAACAATTTTTTGAGGAATTAATGGAAATTTACTTGAATCTATTTTATTATTAATATCTTCTTCTACTTTTTTCTTAACTTTGCTAAAACACGCAAAATCCCTATTTTTTTTTACTTTAATTTTTTGTTTGATTTGCCAAATTGCATTTGCAATATCACCTATTACTTCATGTTGTGGAAAATAAACTGAACTAACATCTGCTGAATAAAAATTAATATGAATTACTTTTGCCTTATTTTCATTCATAATAAATGGTGGTTTTTCAACAACATCGTGACCTACATTAATTATTAAATCAGATTTTTCAATGGCACAATGTACAAAATCGCCAGATGAAAGTGCAGCAGTCCCCAAAAAATTATCATTTCTTTCATCAACTACACCTTTACCCATTTGAGTATTAATAAAAGGAATATTTGTTTTTTTAATGAACTCTGTTAACATTTTTGAAGTTCTTTTTCTATTTGCAGCACTACCAATAACTAAAATAGGATATTTTGCATCTTCAATCATATTTACTGCTAAATCTATTGCTTTATCTTCTGCTACAGGTCTTCTTTGATTTGGAATAGGTAAAACAAAATCATCTGAAATTATTTCTCTTGCAATATCTTCAGGAAGATTAATATGAACTGCACCTGGTTTTTCTTCTATTGCATATTTAAATGCATTTCTTATAACAGAAGAAATAGATTCTGCACTTACAAGCTGTTTATTATATTTAGTCATCTCTTGAAACATATCAACAGTATCTATTATTTGAAAACTCCCTTGCTTACTTTTTCTAATAGGTTTCTGCCCTGTAATCATTAAAAAAGGCATTCCTCCTAATTGTGCATAAGCTGCAGAAGTTACAAAATTAGTTGCACCAGGTCCAAGAGTTGACATTGCAACACCTGGTTTTCCTGTAAGTCTTCCATAAGTTGCAGCCATAAATCCTGCCCCTTGTTCGTGCCTTGTAATTATTAATTTAATTTTTTTTGATTTTCTAATTGAATCAAGTAAATCTAAATTTTCTTCTCCTGGAACTGCAAAAATATATTCAACTTGTTCATTTTCTAGTGCTTTAACAAATAAATCGGATGCTTTCATTTTTCTTCACTTCTCCTAATCATAAACATTTACTGACTTAATATTTACAAACTCCAAAATCCCATATTTTGAAAGTTCTCTTCCATAACCGCTATTTTTAATTCCCCCTACAGGAATATTCGGATGTGTCTTTGAAATTGAATTAATAAATATAGAACCTGCATCAATTTTTGCAGCAAGCGCTTTCCCTTTTTCTAAATTTTTTGTCCAAATTGATGCACTCAAACCAAATTCAGAATCGTTTGCAATAACTATTGCATCTTCGTCTGATTTTGCAACAATTATTGGTGCAATTGGACCAAATGTTTCAAAACACACAGCATCCATATTTTTAGAAGTTTGAGAAATAATTGTAGGCTCAAAGAAAAAACCATCCCTTTCTAATTTTTTTCCACCAACTAAAATTTTTGCACCATTCTCTTTTGCATTATCTACAAAATTTTGCATATCTTTGACTGCTGCTTCATCTGCTAAAGGTCCTACATCTGTATCTTCTTCCATAGGATTTCCAATTTTTAATTTTTTCATTTCTGCTACAAATTCTTCTGTAAATTGTTCAACTATATCTTCATGGACTATTATTCTTTTTGATGCAATACATACTTGTCCACCATTATACATCCTTCCCAAAACTGCTCCCTTTGCAGATTTTTTTATATCTGCATCAGATAAAACTATTAATGGGTCTGATCCTCCTAGCTCCATTACAGTTTTTTTTAAATTTTTTCCAGCTTGTGATGCTATTTTTGTCCCAGCAGAAACACTTCCAGTTAAAGAAACTGCAACTACTTCATCTCCAGAAATAAGCTCTGAAATTGAATCATGTCCTGATATTATTGTTCTAAAAACATTTTCTGGAAATACTTCATTAAACAATTTATTAATTTGAAGAGCACTTCCTGTTACATTTTTTGCATGTTTTAATATAATTGTATTTCCTGCAAGAATAGGTGGCAATGCAACTTTAAATACTTGCCAAAATGGAAAATTCCATGGCATAATAATTAGAATTGGACCCAATGGATCAAATCTTACTACATGCTCTTTTCCATCAGCAACTAAGTTTTCTTGTTTTAACATAGAATTAGCATGTTCTACTAAAAATTCAGAAAACCACGCACATTTTTCAACTTCAGCTAATGACTCTTTTATGGGTTTACCCATTTCATTTGTCATAAGTTCTGCATTATATCTTTTTTCATCTCTTAATTTTTGTGCAAGTTTTAAAAAATACTTTTTTCGTTCATCTAGTGTTAATTTTTTCCATAAATCAAAAGCTTTTTTTGATTTTTTTGAAATACCTAATACTTCATCTGTAGTCATATATTTATATTCTTGAATTAATTTTTCAGTTGTAGGATTAATAGTTTTTATTGTTTTAATAGTCATAGTATCACCTTAATATTATTAAAATTATAATAAGTATTTTTATGTGTTCCTATAGACTTCCAAAATCACTAAAATTATTACAGTACTCTTTTATTAAATTAAATTACTTTTTCTTTTTTCATCACTAAATTTTTTCAATTGATGTCTTCTTTGCATAGAATTTATTTACATAATTCATTAATATTCTATTTAATAAAATTAATTAATGATTTGAAAAAAATTTTCTTATTTTCATATTTATCTTCGGTTTCTTCGTTCTTTTGCAATCATTCTTTTTAGATTTTCAACTTCATTTTGAAGCCTAAGTTTTTCCTTATCATTCTGCTCAAGATTTTTATGATGCTTATTTAACATAAAATCTTCTTTTTTGATATTTTTTGCAATTGTTGAAAATTTTATAATCTCTTTACTTGCATCATCAATTTTTTTATTAAGGACTAAAATATGATTTTCTAAATCTTTATACTCTTTTGTTGTATGACTTAAAGTATCGATTTGTTTTTTCATACTAATTGAAAAATCTTCAAATATTTTTTTTCTAGATTTATCCTGAAGAATATTAAATGATGCTATTGATTTTTTTAAATCTGAATTAAGTTTTTTTAATTCTGTCAATTCTTCTGTGTGTTTAGATATTAGATTAGTTTCTTTTTGATCAAATAATATCAAATTTTGATCTATTCGATTTACAATATCTATTGTACTTTCAGTAATTTTTTTTGTTTCTATCTTGAAACCTACAAATTCATTTTCTAATGAATAAATCTTATTTTCTAGATTCTCAATCTTAATTGACACTTTTTCTATATCTGATTTTGATGTAAACATAAGAATCTGTAAATTCAATTAGTTTTTATTTATTGTGTATACAAAGAGATATAAAGATAAAAATTATTTCTACACATTATATGAATAAAAAATCAATGTTTTTTACAATATTATTTTTGATAATATTAATTTCATCAATATTAGTAATAACTCCTTTGTATTTTGAAAACCTAGAAATTGAAAATAATGATTCTAATAACAAAATATACTATTCATCATATGATAAAAAAAGTGACTATAAAATTGTATCATTAATTGAAAAGAAAAAAATAATTACTTGTTCTGGTTATTTGTAAATTAAAATATAAAAAAACCACAACTTTACTTAAAAATTCAATAATAATACTTATTCCTAATTTTTTAGATATATTAATAACCTCTTCATCTTTTTAAAAACTCTATGTCACTTACAAAATCATCATTCATTACTGGTTTACAATGTCACAAACTTTTATGGTATTCAAAAAATAAAAGAGAAGTATTTCCTAAAAGATCAAAAATAGATGAGTTGAAATTTAATCAGGGAAGTGAAATAGGACAACTTGCTAAAAAAGTATTTAGTGATGGTATTGATATTACTGAACTTAATCATGATATTGCATTACAAAAAACAAGTGATAATATCAATTTAAAAAAACCAATATTTGAAGCTGCATTTAATTTTGAAGATTACTTCATAAGAATTGACATCTTAGAACCAAATGATGATTCATGGGACATCATTGAAGTAAAAAGTTCTACATCAGTAAAAGAGCAGCATATTGATGATGTTGCTTTTCAAAAATATGTTGCAATAAATGCAGGAATAAAAATTAAAAAATGCTATGTAATGCACATAAATAATCAATACATAAAAACTGGTGAAATAGAACCAATTAAATTATTTTCAAAAACTGATGTAACTGATAAAGTAAATGAAAGGATAATTGAAATAAAAAATGAAATTTCAATTATGCAAACTGCAATATCAAATGATTGTCCAGATATTAAAATAGGTCCTCATTGTAATAAACCTTATTCATGTTCATTAAAAAAAGATATCTGTTGGAAATTTTTACCTAAAAATAATGTAATGACACTTACAAGAGTTGGAAAAAAAGGATTTGAAATGATTGATTCAAATATCCTAGACATTAAAGATATCACAGGAATAAAACTAAGTGAAAAACAAAGAATACAACAAGAAACAATCATAAATGATAAACCACATATAAATTATGAAAAATTAAAAGAATTCATTGATGATATAAAGTATCCAATATATTTCCTTGATTTTGAAGCAATGAATCCTGCAGTTCCACTTTATGATGGAACAAAACCATATCAACATATTCCATTTCAATATTCTTTGCATATACAAGAAAATGAAAATTCAAAACTTACACATCATTCTTTAGTTGCACTTGATGATCCAAGAGAAAATATTATTCTTGGACTAAAAAAATTATTAGGTGAAACTGGAACTATTCTTGCTTATAACAAATCATTTGAAATAGGAAGATTAAATGATTTAGCAGGCTGGTACCCAAAATACAAAGAATGGGTTGATGAAATAAATAAAAGATTCATTGATTTAATTGTTCCTTTCAGAAAATTTTATTTTTATGACTCAAAACAAATGGGAAGCAGTTCTATAAAATATGTTCTTCCTGCACTAGTAGATTTAAATTATTCTGAACTTGAGATTGGGGACGGTTTTACAGCAATTGCAGAATACGTCAAATTGATTGATGATAATACTAATGATTTAGAAAAAGAAAAAATCATAAATAATCTAGAAGAATATTGCAAACTTGATACATTTGCAATGGTAAAAATTTATGAAAAATTAAAAAATATTATCTCTTAGATGCCTTATTCTTTTTGATTACCATATTTATAAAATAAGATCCATGCCAAACGATATGGAAAATCGCTATTAAGAACATTACTATTCCAAATTCTACATGCCAAAATAATGTATTAAATGGTAAGTTAATATTCCATCTGTAATTTATCTTTAGTGCAAGGTAAATACCTGAAACTCCTGATATTATGAAACTTATCAATAATAATATATTCCATAATTTCTTATGGTTAATCATCTTTATTTTCTTTTTCTTTGCCATGACATAACTTATAATATATATCAAAGTAATTATCAAAGAAGGCACTACTAATGGATATCTTTCTTTTAATCCAGTTTTGGTTTCATTCAGGACTACTTGAATTGGTTCATTTGAGATTAATGATTGTGCAATTTCTTTTGCAATGCTAGGTTCAAGACCAATATTATCATGTAAAGTCTGAAAATGATCATTTGAATTTATTTGTACATTATAATATTCAGATAATTTTTTTGCATATTCTTCTTTGTCAATTCCATAAAGAGCTGAAACTTCTTCTATACTTTTTGTCTTTAATTCTTTTCCAGTAATTATATCATGGACATCAACATTAATTTGTGTTGGAACTTCTTCTTCTTCAACTACTTTAGTTGGATATTTTTGTGAATGATCACACAAATTATCACTATCTGTATCTGTATATCTGCCGCAAGTTCCAGGATATGGTTCATCAACTTCACCAAATGGACAATCATCATATTGTGCAAATGCAAAAGAAATTGATATTAAAAAAACTAAAATATAATTTATAATTTTCATTTTGTAATTTCCTCTTTTAATTTATTTTTTCCCACTATTTATTTTTTTAAAATCATTTTTTCTTTAAGAATTTTACTAAATTACATAAATTTAAATTAAAATCAAGATTAAAAAAATTAGATGAAAAAAATAATTATTATTTCTTTACTCTTTTGTTTAATTTTGATTTCATGTCAAAAAGAAACTAGTGTTCAGATCATTGAACCAATAACAGAACAAAAAGAATGGACAATTTTAATCTATATGGTAGGGGATTCAAATCTTGAAAAATTTGCCATTAAAGATATCAATGAAATTGAAAAAGTAATAAAAAGTGATGAAATTGAAGTTTATGTTTTCTTAGATAGAGATGAAAAACATGATAAAACAAATGATGATTGGACTGGAGCAAAATTATATAAATTAAATTGGGATAAAAATCCTTCAATAATAAATTCTAAAATTATAAAATATTATTCAGAAGTAGATAGCTCTGATAGTTCAATAATATTGGACACAATAAATATATCTTTTAAAAATCCAAGTAAAAAAAATGGCTTAATTTTTTGGGGTCATGGTAATGGATGGAAAGGTTATGGATTTGACAATAGCCATAACAAAAGTTCTACAAGTATGAATAATTTTACTGATTTATCCAATTCAATAAAAAAATTAAATATCCCTAAATTTGATTTTGTCTTCTTTTTTTCTTGTCTAATGGGACAATTAGAAGTTCAAAGTAATTTTATCGGTATATCCAAATATTTTGTTGGATCTGAGGATCTTATGTATATTTCTAACTCTTTTTATTCATTAGTTTTTCAAGAATTATCAAACAACCCTTCAGTTTCAGCTATTGAAATTATAAAGATTATTGCAGACAAATATTATGAAAGAATTCCACTGAGAACTATACAAAAAGAAATTACTATCTCAATTATTGATTTAGATAAATTAAATGAAAGTTTAACAAGTTTTAATAATTTGATGTCTGTTTTATATAAAAATGAATTTCATTATAATGTTCTAAAATCAAGACTTTATACACATGAATTTTTTTTATCTAGAGAAAATAGCAATTATATAGATTTAATAGATTTCTTAAATATTTTAAGTTTTGATAACGCTTTTAAAAATATCAAAGAAGATATATTAAATGTTAAAAAATCATTTTTTGAATCTATTTTATTTTCAAAATCAGGATCGTCTCAGAATAGAGCAAATGGAATTTCAATATTTATGCCAAAAAACATAGATAATTTTGATCAAAATTACACAAAAATTCCTTTTGTTCAAGATAATATTGGATGGAAAAATTTATTGGATGAACTAAAAATTTATTTAGAAAAAGATAAAATTCCTCCAGTAATAATATTAAATGAAGATACTAATATTCAAGATTCAAGTTTTTCATTAAATGGAAAAATAATTGATGAAAACCCTGTGGAAATAAAAATTATTTCTGCAATTGATGAAGGTAATAATAATATAAAAATAAATAAAATAGAACAAATACCTATTAAAATTTCAGATACTGATAATGAACATTCCTTTAATTTCAATGTTGGAAAAAATTCATTAATACTAAATAATGGTGCAGAAAGTATTAGAATTTCATATTTGGATATATTTGAAAAAAATTATTTTATTATTTCTGCAATATATCAATTTAAAGAAACAAAAGAGACAATACCTGTTCAAATTTATTTTGACAAAACAAGTGGTGAATTTATTTCTATGATTGGATCTAATAACATAGACCAATCACCTTATTATTTTGAACCAAAAATAAATGATAAGTTAATTTTTTCAGATTATTATTTGGACGTAAATGAAAAAAAGATAGAAAAAAAATATGATAAAACAATTACAATTAAAGATTTGAACCCTAATATTAAAAAAATATATGATAAGAATCTTAATTCATTTTATGTCTTTTCAAAAGATATGGCTAATAATAAAAAAATAAAAAAAATTAACTAAGTTGTTTAATTGATGGGCTCCAAGACTCTTGATCTATAGTTAACCAATTTAAATAAGTTGAAACAATAGTTTTCATATCATCCGGTTGTACGCATTCATAAAAATGAAACATAATTTGAAGGTTATCTGAATCTAACTGAATGAATGATCTTCCTGAAATAAGTGATTCTTTTCCACAACTACCAATTAGATTTTTAGAACTAAGAACAAAATTAGTATCTCTCCATATTAATTTTTCTTCTTTATATCCTGGATATGTTCTCAATTTTGCAATGTTTCCTGAATTTTTCTTTGCCATTTCAATGTATGCATCACCGTCAGTTGTCTTGAATATTTCCATTCTAAATGCTAATGCATCATTTAAAGATGTTCTATAATAAACAACTAATACTCCATTTTCATCAATGATTGCATCAACATTATTATGATCTTTCCAAGGACTAATATAAATATTTTGAAAAAATCCAGTAGGAAACATTTCCTTGTATTGTTTACCTTTTAATGCATTTTTTAATCCTTTACAATCTTGGCTACATGAACCATATGACTCACCCTGTTCACATACAGAATTCCCACAACAATTTGGAATAACAGCATATTCACAAGAATTTGATGTCAATAAATTACAAACATTTTCTGAACAAGTATTTTCTTCACAAACTTCTTGACACTGAGAAATTGCATTTTCAGGTAGTGTAAAATCATCATCTGTTAATGTATCCAAAATAATTTCAGTCACTTTATTATCAGAACCAAAAACCATTACCATGTTATCTGTTCCATCCAATGCAATAATTTCTATTTCCATACTTGAATCTAAAATTAAATTATCTTTAATGCAACTTTTTGATGTAAAAGTAAATTTGTTCATATTTTCTGATAATTGATTCATTGATTGAATAAATGGAATAAAACTTGTTAATGTGTGACTAACTTCATAAACATCAAATAAAGTTTCATATTCATCTGTTTTTACTTCAAGACAATGAGATTCATCTTCTAAATAATAATCAACTTTGATATCTGAATTTTCTAATATATCAGATTTTAAGATTGAACCATAATTATCAGTCAAATCATCTATTTTAAATAAGTCATTGTCTTCATCGCTACATTGAATTTCAAGACCATTTTTTTCTAAACACATATATTTAGATATTTCATTATCAATTCCAATAATACGTGTAATATTCATAGGTTCTATTTCATAACCAACGTCACTTTTCTTTTTATTTCCTAATTCAAAATATTCACTATAAATTGGTTCAAGAGGAAAAACCATTTCAAATGCTAACCTAATCATATCACCAGATCCTTCACTAAGATCATTCATATAATCATAATAGTCTTGACCATTCATTTTCCAATCTAATTTCATAGTTGATTCCGCTTTTAATATTAAATTTCGATCTTTTGTTTTAGAATTTTCAATTAAATTATTTAAAACAAATTTTTTGATTTCCATACATTCTTGTTCATCACAATAATATATTTGTTCATCATCAATTTTGTAAGAACAAACTACATTTAAATCATTATCAACTATGAATACTTGTGCTTTAGAACCAGAAACCATCTTATGTTTATTGTATTCCTTTGCATTTATTTTTTCATAACATAATTTATCTGTTTGAAGCTGAGCAAAATTTTCAATTGGAATTAATTCTGTTTTTTCTTCTATCTCTATATTTGAATTTAAAAAGTTAAGATAAATCTCATTATTAATTAGACTATCTTTAACTTCTGTTGATTCACATGCACCTAATAACAGAACTAAACTCAATAAAACTAAAATTATTTTTTTCAAATAAACTACCTCTTTTTTCAATTATTATTGTAATTATTGAAGAAGGAATATATATATTTTACTGATTTTGTAAACTAATATACTAATTATTAATAATAGAAATTAATGCTTTATCTTCCACATCGATTATTTTGTCTGAATTTATATCACTACAAAAATATTGTCTTTCATTAAATTCAAGATCCCCTGATAAAAATGCACTAAGAAGTATTTTATCTTCATGATCAATTACTAAATCATTATTTATATCTCCTTTCACACAATCAAAATTTTCATCATAAATTGTATTTCCAGTTATATTATTATTTGAACAAGAAATCATAAAAATCATTAATGAGAATAATGATAACAACAATAATAATTTTATTTTCATATCTTTTTGAAACTAGATTTAATATTTAATACTATTCTTTTTATATATTATTTAAAACTAAAAAAATCTACTTAATAAATTCTCTACCTACATCAGTTATTAACACTGACTTTACTCTTCCATGTTTTTCTATTTCAATGAACCCATAATTTTTCAATTCTAATATTTTCTTACTTGTTGTTGGTTTAGTAATATTAAATTCTTTTGAGATTGTCTTGAAATAAATAACTTTTCCAGAATCATTCATTTTAAAAATAAATATCAAAATATCAAATATGTCTTTTGGAAGTTTTGGTTTTTCCTTTATGATTATATTTGAGATGTCCTTACATTCGGATTCAATAAGATTCAATTCTTTATCATTCAATGAATTTGGATTTAATGATATTATTATAATTGAATCTTTTATCATGACAACATCTCTTAGTGATTGTAGAAAATTCAAGGAAGATTTAAATTCATTCTGAGTTATTATATAATCAAATCTTTCAATTAGAATTACAGATTTTCCATGATTCATAAAATCAAACATTATTTTCTGTAAATCTTTAACATTTACTAATGAAGATTTATCAGATTTATTTTTAGATTTTTTTAACCAAATAAATGGTGTCTTTTCTAATTTGAATTTCTCTTTTATTAATTTAGGGTTGTCCCTTGTCATACCAAGACCAGCATATCCTTTATTTAATGTTGAGACAAATAATTCAGCTGCATATGAATCATTTTTCTCCTTTAGTAAATATATATTGTTTGGATTTAATTCTATGTCAATTTTACCATTAGTTGTTGTTTCCAATATTGATTCAATTCCAAATTCTTTTAATGTTACTTCAACTCTTTTTAATTTGCTTTCTGTCTTTTCCTGTGATCTAAGCAGAAGAAGAATAAAAATAAATGAAATTGATAATATCCCTAGTGTTGAGAGCATGAAATAAAACATCTTATTATTAAGAGATACTATGTCTTCTTTTAACTCAGAATATGGAGTACTTATTCCCAAAATCCATTCTTTTGAACCAATCATAAAATGCGTATATGCAGTTATTGTTTTTCCATAATTTTCCCAATCTTCAATTATTGTTCCTGAACTCTCAGCAATCATTTCATTTATAAAATCTGAATTTTTAGGATAATTTTCTTTTACCCATGAAAAATAATTAGTTTTTTTAGATATTTCTTTCCATTCTTCAATTGGCTCAGTAATATATTTTCCTTGGGAATCTATTACCCAAATTGATCCTTTACTCCCTATTTTTATGCCATTAAAAAAATTTTCAATATTTTTAATATCTACAACTGCAGAGATTACTCCTGAAAATGAAAGTGGATCAAGAGATGAATAAACATTTTCTTCATAATAAGGAATAGATAAAACAATGCTTCTATCAAGACCTAAATAATTTTCATCGTCTGTTATTGATAATCCATTTGAAATAATTGGTGCAGTAAATATTTCAGTATTAGATATATCATTACCTAAAACTGATTCATATTTTTTATTTGTAATTTCTATGATTTTTCCAGATTTATCAGTCTTAAATAAATAAATGATAAAATCTCCATAATACGAATTAAATATCTCTAATTTGTCTTCTTCTATACTTAATGCAGTTGATTGTGCTTGACTTATTGCTGAGAGTGATATCATTTGCAATCTTATGTTTTCAAATAAATCTATTAATGAAGAAGCGCTTTGCTCAGCAATTACTAATTGCTGATCATTGAACTGCTGTGTCCTTAAATCTTCAATTTTATTTCTAAAATATGTAGATATAATAAAAAAAGATACTAAAGTCAAAACTATGAATACAATTGTAATTAGAAGCGAATTTTTGAAATTTAATTTCATCTTTTTTCTATAAACATAGATTTATTTTTAACTTTACCTTTTTTTACCAATTAAAGATAATATATTTTGACAAAAAAAATTTAAATTTAATTTATATTTTAAATAATATATGTTTAAAAATAATAATAACCCTCAATTTCGATAGTTTTATAAAGATTTTACTATTTTAAAGTTTATACAAAAATAAGAGTTGGGGGCTAGCAAAATCATATCACAAAAAACTATAATAGCAGGAGTTGCAATATTTACACTAATTGTTCTTTTTATAATATATATCTACACTAGAGATACACCTAAAAATAATTTTAGGAAAGCAAAAAAATATCATAGAAGAGCAGAAAAATACTATGAGCATGGAGAGACTGAACTTGCAGATGAAAACTATGAACTTGCAAGAGAATATCGAGAATATGCTCAGGAACAAATAAAAGGTGATCACATTTGAGTTGGTACGAAGAGCTTGATTTTGATGAAAATCCATTTAGTACAAATCCTAAGGAATTTACGGATTCTCTAATTGAATTAGAAGAACATACAGAAGAACTATTCTATAGAATAAATTCAGCAAATATGCTAGTAATTGAAGGAAAAAAAGGATATGGAAAAACTTCTCTTTTAGTAAAAGCAATAGAAAAATTTGGTGGAAGAAAAAAAATAATTTATGTCGATTGTTCACAACTTGATAAAGAACTTGACATAAGAGATTTATTAATTAAAAGATATAGTTTCATAGGAAGATTCTTAAATAAAAAACCAAAAAAAATGATTTTGTTGCTTGATAATGTAAATGAACTTACAAAACAGAATAATGAAAGAATCAAATTTTATTTTGATCAGAATTATATACAATCTGTCATTTTCACTTGCACAAGCTATTCAAAAGTTAAATTTTCTGATAGCATCAGAGATAGAATTGGAAAAAGAGTTATTAAAATAAATCCACTAAGTCCTGATAATGCAGTTAGACTTATCAGAGAAAGAATTGGTGATATTGAACTTTTTAATGATAAATTAATCAAAGACATATACAAAACATCAGGAAATAACCAAAAAAAGATGTTGGAAAATTGTGAATTGGCAGCAATAAACGCTGTCAATAAAAATAGGAACAGAGTACAAAAAATTGATATTGATCAAGCATTAGGTGATAAATAATGGATATATGGTTTAAAAAAATAGGTTTTCATAATAATCCTTTTAGTATCAAGCCTGCTGCTTTTCATGATGAATTAATTTCATACGATCTTGAATATGTTTATGGCAAAATCAGTGACGGAGAAATGATTTTTATTGACGGGCAATACGGAACTGGAAAAACTACAATTCTAAAAAACATAATTAATAGATTCAGAGGTCAAAAAAAAGTAGTATATTATAATTTTAATAGACATGATGAATTTAATATTGTTAAATTAGTAAATGGTGCAAATTCATCTATAAATAAAGTCATTGGAATTTTTCCAAAAAATCTTATTGTACTTTTAGATGAAGTAGAAAAAATAAACCAAGCAGATGGAAATAAACTCCTTGATTTTTATGATGAAGGAATTATAAAATCAATAATATTTGTTAATAACGATTACTATGCTTCAAAATTACCAAAAGATCTTGAAGAAAGATTGAATGGAAATATCATAAGAACCAGAGAACTTAGTTTAAATGATGCAATAAAACTTATAAGAAAAAGAATTGGAAATATTGATCTTTTAACTGATTCAATAATTAAAACAATATTTAGAAGAGCTAACTCAAATCCAAGAAAATTTCTAGAATATGCAGAAGACATATGCAGATTTGCAGTAGATATAGAAGATTATACAGTTACTGAATTTCATATAGAAAAAGTTCTTGGAAAAGAAGATATAACTACTAAAAAAAAAGTTACAAAGAAAAAAGTAGCTAAAAAGGTTAAACCTGTTGTTGTAAAAAAAAATGTTAAACCTAAAGCAAAAAAAGTAGCTAAGAAAAAAACAGTGACTAAAGTGGAAAAAACAGAAATAAAAAAAGAAACACTAAATGAAGTCAAAGAAAACGTAGTTATTGAAAAAGAAACTATTGAACCTAAAGTAGAATCTGTTAGTGAAGAAAAGGTCATTGAAAAATTTGAAACTATAAAAAATCAAAAATCAGATGACAAGTCTGCTGAATCAGAAGATGAATTTTCATTTCTAAAAGATGAAATAGAAGTAATCAACCTTGATGATGTAGAAGAATTATCTATTGATAAAAAAACAAAAGTCAAACCTAAAGCTAAAAAATCTGAAAATATTGAAGAAACTGTTGAAGAATATCAAGTCGCAGTCTATGATATTTTTGATGAAGAATAAGGTTTAATTTTTTATTTGTTTTTAATTAATATTTTTTTATACTTTATTATTTTCAAATTCTTAACTTTTTTAATCATTATTCTAGTTGTGTCAGAGCAAGCCTTTGGCTTGCACATTGTGCATGCAGCGTAGCTGGATGCTATGGAAAATACTAGTGATTAAAAATTTAAAAGGAAAAAATAGCATCAAAATTTATACCTTTTTATTCAAAAGTTTTTCAATCATTCTTAAAGGTATTAAATACAAATGAAAAATACCCACCACAATAAAACAAAGTAGATATAAAATACATTATAGAAAATATAATTAATAAAAAGTATTGTGATGTCATAAATGCACCTTTAATCCAATCTATGTAAAAACTTGAAAGGTTCAAAAAAAAAGTATAAGTATAATATCCTAAAAATATAAGACTAATTACAGTCTTAAATAATATCAAAATCCCCTTTATTGCTCGGACGTTTGTTATTACCATTAATATTACAAAAATTACCAAAGAAATTGCTGAAATCATTTCAAGTGGAATTCCACTTGTCATTACTGATTGTGACTGTATATCAACTCCAATCAAATTTGCTTCATGATACTGTGTTATTAAATATACTGGAGCAAGAATATAAAAAACAAGTGAAGAAAAAAATAAAGAAATTATAAAATTATTTATTTGGAATTCTTTGTCACTTTTCTTATGATATAATACCACCCATATAAACAGTGGAAAAAGCATCAAAAAAGTTATTGCAACTGTATTCATCATATATCCAATAATAAGGAAAAATCTTGAAGATAAAACAGTTACAACTTCATAATCTGAAAATAAAAGAGAAACTAATGTGCTGTGATTATTTTGAAATCCTTCAACATAAATTGAAGCACCTCCAAAAATGTATGGAAATATAAAACTTGACAAATCAGTCAAAAGATGTAAAACTAACATCCCTGAAATTCCAAAAAATAATGTTCTTTTTTGATGAAATAACTGAATGAAATTTTCATAAATTTCATCTAAAATATTTCCAATTTTATAGAAACTATGATCTTGATTCAATGTCTGTGTATATTCTCTTACTTTGAATATGTATAGTAAAACTACTAAAATTATTATTGGTTTATCTAGTGCAAATAAGAACCATTCCATTATAAGATTAAACACAATTATAAAAAAACCAATTGTAATAAGAAGAGAAAAAATAAATCTTATCAATGATTTAAAACTAAATGCTTTGTGTTTTCCTGGTCCGTGTAAAACATGAAGTATACTTGGCTCCTGAATTTCAATAAAATAAGTAACATAAAATGATACTGCAATAATCCCAATATTTCCAATTATAAATCCTGCTTGCTCAAGACCTTGGGCATTGTTTATTACAAGTTCAAAAAACGATGTAAGAAATGTTGAATGTGCAATTGACTCAAGACTTAACTGAACAAAATTTTTTATAATTAATAAAAAATAAGATATAATTAGAATAATATCAATATGTTTATGTTTTTTTCCAAACATGATATCACTAAGAGATACTTTGTATAAAACATATCCAAGTGCAGTCCAAGAAATTATTTTTTCAACATATTCAAAATCAGCTGGCAGTAAACCAACTGTTTCTAAAAGTATTGCAACAATCAAGAAAACCAACATTATCTCTTCTAATTTTTTTGATAAAGTGGTTTTTTTCATTTATTTTATTTCAGAGATTTAAGTTTAAAAAGTTTATGTTAGAGTTTCAATAAATAATTTGATATATAAAAATCAATATATCTTCAAAAATACCCTAAATATTTAGTTAAATTTATTATAAAACACAAATACTTGTTCTATTATGTTAGAAAGAGTTCAGAAAATACTTAGTAATTTAGGATATTGCTCACGGCGAGATGCTGAAAAGCTTATTTCTGCTGGAAAAGTCAAAGTAAATGGTGTTGTAATAAGATTAGGTGAAAAAGCTACAAAAAAAGACAAAATACTTGTTTATGATAAACCAATTGATAAAGAACAGCCAGTCTATCTTAAATTCCATAAGCCTGCAGGATGTGTCACAGCATTAAAAGATGAGAAATACAAAACTGTAATGGAATATATCCACATAAAAGAAAGAGTATTTCCTATCGGACGACTTGATAGCAATTCATCAGGATTATTACTTTTAACAAATGATGGTGATTTTGCGAATTTCATTATGCACCCAAGAAACAAGATAAAAAAAACATATCTTGTAAGAGTTGATCGTCCACTTAAAAAAGAAGATTTAGCACACCTTCAAGAAGGAGTTATTCTAAGAGATGGTAAAACTAGACCTACAAGAATTAAAAAAATAAAGGCAGATTATTTTGAAATTACAATTCAAGAAGGAAAATATAGAATAATTAAAAGAATGTTAAAAAGACTTAATTATCATGTAACTAGTCTAAAAAGAATCAAAATCGGAAGCATGAAATTAGCTGGATTGAAAGTCAGCGAATACGTCAAGTTTGATCCTGAAAATTATTTTATGAAAAAGAAAAGTTAAATTATATTTTATTCTATTATGAATTGTTTTATTTTAATGATTTTTTGGTTTTTATAATTAATTTTTTTCATCATTAATTTGTTCCTTAGCAAGCCTCTGGCTTGCAATTGTGCATGGGACAAAGTCACATGCTATGACAAATTCTAGTGATGAAACAAGATTATCCCCTTATAAATTGTTATGTCCACATATAACCGACACTTTCAAAAATAAATGTGAACATGCAAAACAATATATAATTTTATATAATAAATTAATTTCAATCTTCTAAATGAGCGAGTTTAAAGGTTTCATATATGCAGTACTTAGTGGTATTGTTCTATCAATAAATTATACACTTACAAAAAAACTTCTAGGTGTTTTTCAATTTTCTACTCTTGTAATACTATTATTTATTAGCGGAACTCTAATGACTTTTTTTGTAGTATTATTCAAATATAAAAAAATTCCAATTGATGAATTTTTGAAATATAAAAAAAATATTATCCAAGCAGGAATATTTATTGGTTTTGCATCTCTTTTTTGGGCATATTCAATAAATCGACTTGGTCCTGCAACAACTGGATTTATTACAAAATTAAGTATCCCATTTAGTATAATTCTAGGAGTGTTATTGCTTCATGAAAAATTAAGGACTAAAGAAATAGTTGGAATAATTATCACATTTATTGGTGTAATAATCATCAGTTACAATAAAGATATTAAAGTTGTCATGACTGCAATTTTCCCAATAACACAAGCAATGTTTTTTTCATTCCATAGTTTGGCAGTAAAAAGAATTGTAAGAAAGGTTGATATTTGGATTATTCTTCTTGGAAGATGTCTTATTGCTATGATTATTATCATGTCATATAATCTAATTACTGGAAGTTTAAGTATGCCAGAACAAGTAAGTAATTTTATGATATTTCTTGTAATTATAACACCTTTTTTTGGGATTGTTCTAAATAATTATTTTAGATATACATCACTAAAATTCATATCATTATCAAAGAATGCAGCTCTTGCATCAATGGAACCTGTAATGATTTCTATAATGGCAATAATATTTTTAGGAGATGTTATGTCAATATTGAAGTATATTGGTGGAGCAGTTATTATTTCTGGAGTATTTGTAATTGTGTACAATAGAAAAAGAAAAAAGATATTAGTTAGTAGTTAATTCTCTATTTCTAAATAAATACCATAAATTTATATATTTTATATAATTACATATATATTATTTAATTAAATACATAAAAATGACTGAAAGCATAATTCCAAAAAGAAGACTTATAACAGAAAAAAATAATTTAATTGAAATTACTGCGTGGAAAATTAATAAATCTATTAATTATCCTGAAGGAATCAAATATTCATTTACTTTTGTTCATGATGAAAAAAGAACTATTGCATTTGATAATTATAACAACGAGGGACATCATATGCATTTTTTAAATAAAAAAGAAAAATACAAATTTGTTAGTCTTGAAAAAACAATGGAAATCTTTTTTAATAAAGTTGAAGAATTTGAAAATAATTTAAATGATAAATAAGCAAATAATTAAGGTGATATAAAATGATAAAATCTAAAGAACTTAAAATATATATTGAAGATACTAATCAATTCAAAAAAAAAATGAAAAAAGAATTGAATTATATTAATAATAATAAAACCAAAAAAATTAAAGAAGATAGTATTAGTTTTCAATCACTTGAACAATTAAGAACATTTTTAACACCTAAAAGAATTGAATTATTAAGAACTATTAGACATAAAGAACCAAAATCAATATATGAATTAGCAAAAATTGTCAATAGAACTACAGAAAATGTTAATACTGATGTAAAATTGTTAAAAAATTTAGGTTTTGTAAAACTTAAAAAAGTTGAAGAAAATAGAATAAAAGTAATTCCAATGGTAAGTTATGATAAAATGACTTTGGAAATTGATGTGTAATTAAAAAAGTAATATTTATATATACGTTGTATATACAACAAATATATGACAACCGAAATGATTACATTCAAACTAGAAGATACATTTCTAAAAGATGTGGACTCTGTTGTAAAAAACCAAGGATTTCATAGTAGAACTGAATTCATTAGAAATGCTCTAAGAGAAAAAGTTGAAGAAGCTAAATTAAAAGAAGCGATGATACAAATAGCTAAATTAAAAGGATCATCTAATAATAATACATCTGATAAAAAATTAGAAGAAATTAGAAACAAGGTTTTTGAAGAATTTGAAAAAAATCTTAAATAATATTTTCTGGTTTATAATGTTTTGAAATAACATCTAATTCTTTAAAATGTTTATCCCTTGTAATTAATGTTAAATTATAATCCCTAGCAATGATTGCATGTAAGGTATCACCTTTTGGAACCTTTTTTTGTTTACCTATAATTTTAGCTTCTTCTCTTTGTTCATCCTTAACATAAATTTTTTCTAAAAAATTTTTAAATGGTAAAAAAAATCCTCTAATTTCAGGGATACCATAGTTAGATTCTAATTCTCTTTGAATGTGATCTGATATTACAATTATGTTTTTTTCTACCATAATTTTTATAAATAATTTAAGTGCATAATCACCTAATGGTTCACTATTAAACCCTTTTCTATCTTCTCTCAAATCTATCCATATAGAAGTATCTATAAAATATTTTTTTTGCATTTATTTAATTAGAAATACCCATTATTTAATTTTTACTAAATAAATACTAAAAATATTTAATAAAAATAATAATATTTAAATAATCTGTGTACATACACATACACATGGCAACAAAAACAATTTCAATAAGTGAAGATGCATATAACATATTAAAATCAAAAAAAGAAACTAATGAGAGCTTTAGTGATATAATAATAAAATTATCAGGTAAAAAAAAATTATCTTCTTTTTATGGTATTTTAAGTGATAAAAGTGCAAAAGATTTTGAGTACAATATCAAAGAATCAAGAAAAAGACATAATAAAAAACATGTGGAAAGGATTAAAAAATGATATTGGACACAACTTTTTTGATAGATATAATTAGAGGAAAAGATGAAAAAGTTAAACAAAAATGCATATATTTAGATAATAAATTTATAACAAAATCTATTTCCACCATAACTTTAATGGAATTATGGAGAGGAGCAGAAATGAACTTAAATTCTAAAAAAGAAAAGAAAAAAGTAATAGAATTAATTGAAAGTCTTCTTATTCACCCATTTAATGTTAAAGAAGCCAAAAAGGCAGCAGAAATTGAATCATTTTTAATAAAAAAAGGACAGATGATTGATTTAGAAGACATTATGATTGCAGCTACTGCTATTACTAGAAATGAATCAGTTCTTACTAGAAATGTTGAACACTTTAATAGAATTCCTAATTTAAAAGTTGATAGTTATTGACAAATATTTTACAGAGTTAATTTAGTTTAAATTTTTTTATGTTTTAGTTTTTTCTTCTTTTCAGGCTCAATCAAATAATTTTCTTTAGAAGTAATTGGACGCCCTAATTCATGTTCTGTATCTTTTCTTGCATTACCTGCAACTCTTCCGCCTCTTTTTCCAGCATTTTCTACTTCATCATATCCTTGTGCATCTTCATTCTTTGTTATTTCTGTTGATACTCTTTCTCCGAGCATTGAAAAAATAAGTTCTAAATCATCCATATGATCTCTAAGATTTTCTTTTTTTAGTCCTTTAAATTTTTTATATTCTGATGGTGTCATTCCAAATGTTGCCTTAGAAATTTCTCCTGTAAGAATTGCATATTCTTTTTCTGTTTTAACGTTTCGTTTCTTCCACTCATCTGTTAATTCATCTCTAATAGAAATTCCTCTAACTCTCTTTTCTATCCATTCATCAGAATAACCTTTTAATTTGTATAATTCCTTCATACGTTTTTGAGCAAGTTCAGGATTTTCTATTTCTTGAACTCTTTCATAACCAACTTTTGCAAGCCATTGTTTAAATGGTTCCGCCTTTTTTGAAGGGATAGATTGAATTAATCTAAAAGCACCTTTTGTAGAAACACAATTAATTTTTTGTTTACCGCCTTTTGTTGTAATTTCAAGGGGGGTGGCAATTTGCCCCCACCCTTCTTTAAATCCTTCATCTCTTCTCCTTATATCTTTTAAATATCCATTAGGATCTTTTGAATTTGTTAAAGCTTCAACTATATCAACTGCCACAAACCACCACTCTTCATTAAACCATTTTCTTCTAATTTTTTGGTCTTGAAATATTACTAATTTATTTTCTTTCATTTTATTAACCTTATTTAAAATGTAAATATTATCTTATTTATATATAATGTGTGAGAAAATGTCTTGTGTTAAATTACAAATACTTCAATATTTCATCAATTTCATGTTTATCATAACTTTGTCTTTCAAGCATTATTTTTGCATCATCTTTACTTGTATGTTGATCCTTTAATAATTTTGCAACTGCCTTATATCTATTTTTTATTCCTTTTTCTGTTTCATCATTATCAGAAAATACAGATTTTGGATGCAAATTATGATTTTTTATATATAATAATTTACCTGAAATTAAAGGTATTAGCAATAATCCTAATAATTTTCTTAATGGCCTATCAATATCATCACCAATTATTTCTGCAATAGGTAAGAATTTTATTAAATCAAGACAATCCTTAGGAATTTCTCCTTCAACTTCATATGATAAATCAATTCTCTCTTCTACTTGATTAAAATGCCAGGCAATTATTGGATCTTCATTTATTATTTCATAATCAGGTCTATCAAATATAACTTTATCAAGATGTGGTGCAAGACATTTTGGAATACTCAAATAATATGATGCATTTTCTAATTTATTATTTGGAATTGCAGATATTGTAATAGTTGTCTTTCCATCATCAAAAGCTGTACTTATTTCTGAATCAATTGCATCTTGTGACTGCTCAAGGTTTTCAACAATTATTTGTGTTGAAAAATTTGAATCTTCTATTTCAATCATCAAATCATCAATATTTTCAGGAGTGATTATATATTCAACAAATTCTGTTCTTATAGAAAATTTCACATCTACTTCCTTTTCATCACAAATCAATTTGAATTCATTTTCTCCCTCATATGCTTCAATTAATTGATTTGGTTCTATGTCTCCTTGCTTTTTTAGAATTGAATTTGGTTTTTGTAATTCATATCTGCAATTTGCACCTTGAGATAATGCATACTCTACACTTATACTTTTTGTTGTGTATTCTTTATTCTGAGGCTCCATTAAAGTTATTGTGAATTTACATTGTGCAAGACAATCTCCCCACCCATAGTTCTGACAATATCTTATACCATTAGTGCATTTATCACTATCAGGAACACATACAAGTGAATCACCTTGTTCACAGCAATCAATACCATTATTTGTGACACCATCACAATCATTGTCATACTTATCACATACTTCATCAGTTGGAGTTTTTTCACCAACACACTCAGACCACGTACCACCACTACAAGTTTTTATTCCATATGCACATTCACCTTTATCTGTATCCCCACAAGGTTTAGTGTCTCCATCTTCACAACCACAATTGTCTCCATCATCTACCCATGAATTACAATCATTATCTTCATTATCAAAACAAATATCAACTGCTCCTGGATGAATACTTGAATCACCATCATTACAATCTTTCTTATCTATTGGACAGATTGTTATCCCATCAAATAATTCATAATCTGAACCACAATATCCATCTTTATCCATGTCACATATTTCATCTATTTCATCATTACAGTTATTATCTTTCCCATCACAAATTTCATTTTGTCCAGGATTTATTAATTCGTCTTTATCATTGCAATCTATATCTTTACAATATGTATCTAAATCATCATCAAATCCTTCATCAATAACGCCATTACAATTATTGTCTTTAGCATCACATATTTCTGCACCTTCATAAACACAGCCAATAGTACAAATTCCATCAAAACCTTCATCAGTAGTACCATCACAATTATTATCTATTCCATCACAAACTTCTGTTGGATCTGCTGAAGGAGTACATCCAGTAACACAAACATTTGGAAAACCCTCATCAATAGTACCATCACAATTATTATCTACTCCATCACATATTTCAGTTGGATCTTCACTTGGAGCACATTGATATTCACATCCATTGCTTAAATCTTCATCTATATCATAAAGGTTTGGAAGACATTTATATTCACATTTGCTTGCAAGACACTCAGCAGTCTCATATGTCTCTATTTGTACACCATCAATACAAGAATTACCACAAGCACCACAATTTTTAACATCTTCTATTATATTAGCACATTTTCCTCCTTCACACCAAGTAAATCCTGTGTCACATGTGCAAAACCAAGAATTTTCATCAGTACATGATTCATCCTTTGCATTAGGTAATCCATCACAATCTTCATCTACGCAATTTGGATCCATACAATTCTCTGTTGCACTAGGACTTATTGTGTCTGTTGTATCATCGCAATCTTTTTGATTAGAATTAATATCTATTATTGCATAACCAACTGGTTCTGTGCATGCTTCTGTTGATATGGTTTCATCTCCATGTCCATCACCATCTGAATCAAGATAATAACTATACCAATCTTCATCTTCCATACCATTACATCTATCATCTATATCATTACATCCTTCGTCTGATTTTGGCAAAGGACATCCACCCCATTTTCCATTTGTACATGATTCTGTACCAACTGCACATATTCCAATATGTTCAACTGAACAAAGTTGTGTTTCGCCTTCATTACAATCACATAATGAACTAGGATTGGAAGCACCATCACAATTTTCATCTTTTAGAAGTGCATCACATACTTCTGCAGACGGAACAACTTCTCCTTGACATGAACCCCATTCATAATTTGTACATGTTTGTGTTCCACCAATACATAGACCAACATTTTGTGTTCCAGAAGGTCCACTATAGCAATTTTGGGTATCACCATTATCACATTCTCTTATGTCAATATCTACTTCTGCGCTTTCAGATGGATTTGTCTTACCTACACATTTTGAATCTTCTGCAACTGCTTCAACTCTAATTTTTAATTCTGTTCCTGCAATTGTTGGAGTAAAAGTCAATTGTTTTACTTCATCATCTCCCCATGCGCCACTTGGTTGTACTAATACTGATTCTTGTTCAACCCATATAACACTTGAGTCACCATATCCTAAATAAACTTTTACTCTTGTTGGAACTTTTGCTTTATATGTATTATATGATGAATCCCAAGGATCATAATTTGGTGCATAATGACTTCTTTTCTGATATTCAATAGTTAGTGGTTCATTTACTAATTTTGTTGTTCCTTGGTCAATTACTTTTAATCCATCTAGATGTGTCCAACATTCATTCTTTGGATAATACGGCCATACTGTCACTGTATTTGTTGCCCAATCTAATTCAGATGATGCACATTGATCATCTACAACATCTGTTTCAACTCTGACTGTATATGTATCTTCCGCAGGTGGATACCATTGATCAAAGTTCACTGTAACTGTAGAATCCCAAAGGATGTTTTTCTGAACTGTTTGTGGATTATTAACAACAGTTCCTGCACTGTTTTTAATAGTTAATTTAACATTTGTAAGCGCTGAAAAATAATCAATATATTTTGTTGGAATCCATCTAACTCTACAAGTTTTACAACCAAATGCAGCAGAAGTATCTGCACTTAAATCTGCAGGAACAGAAACAACTATTGGTTGATCGTTGTATATATTATTAGAATAAATTATATTTCCAACTTCTGATTTACAATTATTAACTTTTTCAAAATTGAAATTAATTGGATAAGGACCACAATTTGAACAAGGTGGATTTACATTCATTGCATTAGTTATTGATAAATATCCAGGAGTAAAAAAGTAAGTAAATTGACAAGTTGTTCCACTATCTCCAGATTGTGTCTGTAAAGTATTCCAATTTTTATATGGAACTGTAACAATTCCATTTGTTGCTGCTGGTTCAGAAGGATTAAAACCAAATGGACTTCTATCTACTACTTTATTTGCAGAGCACCAAGTTGGATTCCCATTGGGATCGCAGTTATGACAAGTATATCCTTCTGCATATACTTGATTTCTATTTAAATGAAATTCCAATAATACATCTGCTGAAACAAGACTTAATTGAAAAATAATTAAAATTAACAATGATAAAATACTCTTTATATTCCCCATAAACTTATTTTAATCTATTAAGTATAAATATTTTATTATTAAAGATAGGTAAAAAGATTATTTTAATACTATTTTTTTTTGCAAATGAAGTTCATTTTTAAGCATAGTATTACAATAATTACATGAATTAAAATCTTTAAAAAATTTCTTTTTTAATATCAATTTTCTTCTTTCATTTTTTAACCAAGTTGCTTTTTTAATACCTTTGATATAAAGATCTGAAAAATCTTCATTTTTAATATTTCCAAGTACTGCTCCTTGACCAACAGTATCACAACAATAAATATATTCTCCACTTGCATTTATTGTTGGTTCATGATCATCAACATTTGCACAAAAATGATTTTCATCTGTAAATGTATAGAGTGATGTCCCATAATCTATATGTACTTTTAAATCACTCTTTTTTAATTTTTTAATATATTCATAAATGCTTGTCTTTTGTGCCCATGTTAGTTGAAGATCCTTGTTATACCCTGTTGCTATAGTTCCACCAATCTTCAATGCATTTACGTTTAATTTTACTCCTAATTCAATAAATTTAGGAATGTCTTTTATATTTTTAGCTGATGCAGTCATAGCCAATCTTACAAAAATTTTCTTTTTAAGATAATAATTTACTGCTTTTATCACATCCTTATATGAACCTTTCTGTCTCATAAAATCATGGGTTTCTTCTGTTCCACCATCCAAACTTATTGCAATAAATTTCAAATTAGATTTGTGTCTATCAATTGAATAATCATATTTTTTATACATTGAGCCATTGGTCACTATTGACCATGTAAAACCAAATTTAGAAATCAAATCAATTAGTGCATCAAAATTTGGATAAAGTATAGGTTCTCCACCTGTCAATCCAAGATGTTTTATGCCTAATTCCTTTGCATCTTTCAATGTTTTTTTTATCAATGAAAATGAAAGGTCATATTGTTTAGTATAATACTCCCTTATACAATGCTTACACTTAAAATTGCACCTAGTTGTCAATATTAAAACTAAATTATTCCTCATTTTTGTTTATCACTATTAATTTATTTTTTTTATCATAATCTTTATGCTTTTTTATATTTTTTTTAAGCATCAAATTACAATAATGACAAGAATTAAATCCTTTAAAAAATTCTTTATTATCAATCCTTCTTTTTCTCTCTTCTTTTAACCATACTCCTTTCTTTATTGTTTTTATAAAGAGTTTAGATAGAGATTCATTTTTTAAATTACCTAAAACTGCACCTTGACCAACAGTATTGCAACAAAAAATAATATCACCATAAGTATTTATTGTTATAGGTGGGTCAGCTAATAATCCACAAAATTTTTCAGCATCCGTATCAGCATAAAGTGAATTTGTATAATTTATTTCAATTTCTGATATTTTTTTTAATTTATCAATATATTTTTTTATCAATAATTTCTGTTTCCATGTTAATAATAAATCTGAATTATATCCTGTTGGTACAACACTTCCTATTTTAATAGAATCTATATGTAATTTTTTGCTCAAATCAATAAGCTTATCAATTTCATTTATATTTTTTAAATTTGTAATAAAAGAAATTTTTAATTTAATATTCTTTTTTTTATAGAATTTTGCAGCTTTAATTACTTTTTTAAATGATCCTTTTTCTCTAATATAATCATGGGTTTTTTCAGTTGCACCATCTAAACTCAGAGATATAAATTCAAGATTTGATTTGTTTTTATCTATAGACTTTTCATACTTATTATATAATGAACCATTACTAAGTATATTCCATTTAAGATTATTTCTAGAGATGAAATCTACTAACTCATTAAAATTAGGATATAAAATGGGTTCTCCTCCTGTCAAAGAAATTTGGTTAAAACCTAATTCTTTTGCTTCTTTTAATGACTTTTTCAATAAAGGAAAAGAAATATCATAATGCTTGTTATAATACTCTCGAATACAATGTCTGCATTTAAAATTACACCTTGTAGTCAATATTAAAACTATTCTTGTATTCATATTAAAAAAAATAAGATTTAAGATGTTCCAGCATCTGAAAAATTAGTTGCGTTAGAGCCTGCAAGAGCATTAGGTGTTTTGCCATCGCCACCTTTGCCTGTTCCTTCTGGCTGGTATGCTGCTGGTACATCTATATCAAATTCAATATCTTGCCATGTTTGAGGTTCATTTGGATCAACTATCTTTTTTGCTGGCTCAAAGATAAATTGTTCACCATCAATGATTACTACATATGCTCCAACTGGAAGTTCTACTTCTGTTCCTGCTGCAAATCTGTCTGTTGATCTATATTTTAAATATTCTTGATATGTTCCACCTGTACCAAGCTTCATAACATATTCAATCACACCTTTTAGTAAATCTTGAACACCTGTAAAATAATTTTCTTTATCAGGTGTACCATCCTTGTTTAATTTAACAAGAACACTTTCAATACCTTCATTTTTTTCCTCACTAAGTTCTGAATCTATTGAAATTGTAACATGTCCATGACCATCTCCTTCTCCTTTTGGTCCTACGGGTGCTGTAACATTATAAGTTATTTTTTCTGCTGTCTCATATGCTTCAATAATATTATCTAAATTACTTTCTCCATCTCCTGGTGTTGCATAAACAGTAGGAACTGCACTATGATATGGTATTCCTGTTGCTTTCGCTTCTGGCTCAGGCGCCTGATAAGGTGGTTTTGGTTCATCAGGACCAGAACCTCCATCCCCTGCATCACCAGTTCCTAATGGTTGTAAAGGCTCTCTAATGGGAGCGTAAGCAGGTTCTTCAGGTATAGAAATAGGAGGTCCATTATACTCTTCAATTATAGGTGCTGGCGCAGGTTTAGGTGCAACTGCAGCTGTACATCCATATAAACCTAGCTGACTTAGAATTAGACCTAATGATACTCCAAGTACTGTAAGCCTATACATTGGTTTATTATGAATTGTCATTTTCTTTGATTCCTCTGACTAATATACATAATTACTACTAACTGATATATAAATGTTTCGTTAGTTTGTCACTTCTTAGTTGTGATACATCTTTTTATAAGATGAACTTTTTGGGCTTTTTCCCTCTTAAAACAAGATTAAAAAAAATATTTAATTTTCACTTAAAACAACGTGAAAAAAGTATGTTTTTTTATACTTTTTTTGATAAAATTAAAACTTCTTAGTTGAGATATGTTAAAAAATGAAATTTTTTGACATTAGGAATGGAAAATTCTTAAAGAATTTGTAAT
>JABHHN010000001.1 GCA_018671515.1 archaeon
ATTCTCCGTGTTGAGTTGGATTAAACCGCACGCCGCACCCCTTGTAGTGCTCCCCCGCCAATTCCTTTAAGTTTCAGTCTTGCGACCGTACTACCCAGGCGGTAAGTTTAACGCCTTCGCTCCGACATTGCATATTCTCGTGGAATATGCAACACCTAACTTACAGTGTTTACGGCTAGGACTACTCGGGTATCTAATCCGGTTTGCTCCCCTAGCTTTCGTTCCTCACCGTCAGACCCGTTCTAGTTAGACGCTTTCGCCACAGGTGGTCCTCTAGGGATTATTGCATTTTACCGCTACCCCTAGAATACCTCTAACCTCTCCCGGTCTCAAGTCTTGCAGTGTCCTTTGCACGCCGTTGGGTTAAGCCCAACGATTTCACATAGGATTTACAAAACCGGCTACGAACGCTTTAGGCCCAATAATACTGGTCCCTACTTGTGGCTCCGGTGTTACCGCGGCTGCTGGCACCGGTATTGCCCACCACTTATTCGTCTAGCTTTTTACACTAAACAAAAGCCCATGCTATGCATGAGCACTTAGAGTTCCCTTATCACACTTTCGTGCATTGTAAAGTTTTCGCGCTTGCTATACTCCGTAGAGTCAGGACCCTTATCTCAGTGTCCTCCTCGGGGCTACCTCTCTCAAGGCCCCTACCGATCATTGCCTTGGTGGGCCATTACCCCACCAACAAGCTAATCGGACGCCGACTCATCCTTAGGCGTAACCTTTGTAAAATAATACATTCCAGTATTTATTTTGTATCAAATATTAGCCTCAGTTTCCCAAGGTTATCTTTGACCTAAGGTCAGATTATCGACGTGTTACGGAACTGTCTGCTGGTGTCTTGCGACCCCTGAACTAGCTTAGCTAAGTCGAACTCTAATAGCAGCGACCCCCCGCAGGATCAACGGGTGTTATAGTATTTTTATCCTTGTACGGTCGTATTCTACTTAAAGAAATTTTTAGGTTGTTTTTGTATTTTCAACCAAATGTCTATGTATCATGCCCAACCATTACGATAGGGCACTCACGTGAATATAATATAGTTTTTTTCAAAACTGGAGATGATTGCGCTTTTTCGCAAAACGCAGGTGATAGAAATTATAAGTGCTTTATAAACCTTATGCTTTCTGAGCTCGTTTTCTCTTCTCTTTTTTCATTCTTTTTCTTTGCCATTTCCATCTCATTTGGCGTTTCTTTTTCCATCTTCTTGAGCTTCTTTTCATTTATACACCTATATTTTCGTTTTAATGTATTCCTTGGAAAAATTCTTATTTTATAAAATTAACTAATCTACATCCAATCTATAAATTGCAGAATAGAAAACTATTTAAATACGAATTCAAGTTATACTATTAACACAAAGACTAGGGGTATTTTTTCTTTAGCAAGTGGGATTATTCCATTTGCAAAGATTTATTTTTTTAATGTTTCTGATTATAATTTATTAATAATTCTAATAAATAAGTGGTGTTGTATATAATATATGTACAAAATATTCAAATAAAATTAATTAAATAAGAAAAAGATTTATTTTTTCTTTTTAGAAGGACCGAAATCTTTTCTTAGAAGTTTCATTTCCATTAATTGATCTTGCACAACTTCTTTTAAAAGTTTAATTTCAGCAACATGTTCTCTTGATATTAGAACTAATTCTTCTTTTACATCTTCTATTGTTGCAGCAATTATCATTATGAATGTCAACATTAGCCAGACAAATATTGCTATTAATTTAGCCCAAATTTCTGCTCCACCATGTGAATTATCTGCTTGAACAAGCAAATAGAATCCAAAAACAGTAACTGCAGCACCCACAGGGAGTAGAATCTTCTCGAATAAATTTATTCTTCTTGAAAACATAAATAAACACCTCTTTTTTCCTAATCTAGTAATTGTGGCTTATTATATATAAATTTTTGCAAACCTATGTCATTTTTTGAAATTAGTTGTGATAATATATCAGTTATAGATTTTTTTTCTTTAAATTCTGTTGTAACAACTTCAATATCTAATTCTTTTTCAATGTAATTTTTAGCATCTTCTATTGTGCCTAATTCATCAATAAGCCCTAATTCTAATGCTTCAGATCCCAAATAAAATAATCCTGTTGCTAATTCTCTTGTTTCTTTTTCACTTAATCCTCTATTTGCTGCTACTTCTGTAATAAAAAAATCATGCATTTTATCAAGAATACCTTGATAAATTTTAGATTCTTCATTAGTTATTTCTCTCATTGGGGACCTAATATCTTTATACTTACCAGCTACAAATCTTTTGTATGTTATATTAAAATCTTCTAAAAGTCCTGAAAAATCAAGATATGATCCAATTACACCTATACTTCCGGTAAGCGACATTCTATTAGCTATTATGTGATCAGTTGCACTTGCAATCCAGTATGCACCACTAGTTCCCATTTCTCTTATGACTGAAACAGTTGTTAAATTTGATTCTTTTATTGCTTGACCAACCTCATCGCTTGCAACTCCACCACCACCTGGTGAATTTATTTCAAAAATGATTGCTTTAATATTAGGACTATTTTTTGCCTTATTTATTTCTTTTATTATTCTGTCACTAGAAGCAACAGATGTTCCACCTAATGGGTTTGAATTACCTTCTACCATTATAACACCTTTAACAGGTATTATTGCAACATTTGCTTTATTATCTGAAATTGTTGATTCATCATCATTTCCTGATCCAAAAAACATAGATGCTAGTGAACTAATAATAAATAGTGTTAATAGTATTTTTCCAATGCTCCAAAAATTTGGTACTTCTTTTCTCATGTTGAAATTACCTCGGTAACAATAGTATTTGCTAATTTGTCTCCTAATCTTTCTTTTCGAAACATATAATGGACAACATCAACGAACATTAATAGTCCAAAAATTGAAAAAGGAATTTTAAATATTGATCTGATAAAAACCTGTTGGAATGTCAATTGAGCTTTTTTCTTTGTTTTATCTTTGACAAAAAGTTTCATTATCATTTTTCCAGGTGTTCTTTCAAATTTATATTCAAATATTATGAAATAGAATAGGATTAGAACACTTATGACTGCTTCAATTGTGGCAATTTGTGCAATTAATTCTTGGTTAGTATTTACAAAAGTTATAATCTGTGTAAAATCAAGACTACTTAATTCATTGAAATGATCTTTGAACCTGTCTATTATTATAATGTTTATTAACATCATATCAATTAAATATGCTAAAATTCTTTTCCAGATGGATGCTGAATTTTCAAACAACCTTTTTTTAGGAAGATTTAGTGGATTCATAGAAACTTTTGCTTTTACCATTACTTATTTTAATTTTGGGTCCTTTATATTATTTACTAAAAACAATTAGAAAAAAATTGAATAAAAAAATTTTAGAAATTTCTAAATTCATCAAGATTATCAAGTAAACCTTTTCGTCTTAAGACTTGAATCTGTGATTTTGTATATTTGAAAATTATATCTCCTTTAGTATCTTGATCTAATTCCCATTTTTTAATCATTATGACGTCACCTTCTCTTACCCAAAGGCTTCTTTTTAATTTTCCAGGAATTCTACAAATTCTTGTTTTTCCATCAAGACCTCTTACTGAACATCTTGAACCACCAAGTCTCTGAGCAAGTACACCTATTACTTCTTGATTATTTCTTGGAACTCTGATTCTTCTTATTTCGTCAGCAATCTTATCTCTAAGTGCTTGTTGTTCTTTATCTTCTTTTTTACTCATTTACTATCAAAGAATTCTGGGGTATATAAAAAAGTTGTTAAAAAGGATTTAAGGGAATGAAGAATTATTTAGAGAATATTTTTTTATTTTAATTTAAAGAATTTTCTTTTTTGAAAATTCTTTTTTGGTAGAGCAAGCCTTTGGCTTGCATAGATAATTATAACAAATTAAATAGTATATATATAGGTGCTTTGAGAAATTTATATAAAGAGTTAGCTTGTTCTAAGTAATTATGTTTGGATTTTTAAAGAAAAAAATAAAGGAAGCTGTAGATAAAGTTACTAAGAAAGTAGAAGATGAAATAGGCGAAGATGAGCCTGTTGAAGAAGATAAAAAAGAAGAAGTAGAAGATATTAAAGAAGAAAAAGAAAAAACAGAAAAAGTTGTTGAAGAGAAGGAAGAACCTGAGGAAGAACCTGAGGAAGAACCTGAGGAAGAACCTGAGGAAGAACCTGAGGAAGAACCTGAGGAAGAACCTGAGGAAGCGCAAAAAACTGAAGTTTCTGCGCCTATAAATGATAAAGTCATTTCTCCAGAACCTAAAGAAGAATTAGATATTGAATTTAAAGATGATCCAGAAAGTATAGAAGAGAAAAAGGAAGAAGAGAAGGTTTTTGATGAAGTTGTTGAAGAAATTGATAAAAAATTAGAAGATGAAGGTCAATTTCCAGAAAAAGAAGCAAAAGATGAAGATACTGAAGAAGAAAAATCTGAATTAGATGATATTGAAGAAAAAGAAGAAGATAATGATGAAGTAGAAGAAGTATCTGAGAAAAAGAAAGGACTATTTTCAAGGATATTTAAAAAAAGAGATCCTAAAAATTTTTTTAAAGCGGAATTTAATGATGATATTGAAGATAAAAAAGAAACAGATGAACAAGAATCTGAAGAAAAAATTCAAGACGATGTTTTGGAAGAAGAGAAAAAAGAAGTTATTGGGGAAACAAAAAAAGACCTAGAAGTAAAAGAAGAAATAGAAGACATCGAAGAAGATAAAATAGAAAAAGAAGATTTAGAAAGTATAGAAGAGAAAAAAGAAGAAGAAATAATAGAGAAAGTTGAAGACGAAAAGCCTCAAGAACCTGAAAAAAAAAGTTTTTTTAAGAAAATATCTGATGCAGTAACTAAAAAATCAATTTCTGAGAGTAAATTCCAAGAGATTTTCTGGGATATGGAACTTGCAATGCTTGAAAATAATATGGCTGTAGAAGTCATTGAGAAAATAAAAGAAGATTTAAGAGAAAATTTAGTTGATCAGAAACATTCTAGACGTGAAATATCTGAAGTTGTATTAAAATCATTAAAATCATCAATTGAAGGACTTTTTGATGTAGATACTATTGATTTGATAAAAAACGCAAAAAAAAAAAACCCGTATGTTGTAGTCTTTTTAGGAGTAAATGGTGCTGGAAAAACAACTTCTATTGCAAAAGTTACAAATTTATTAAAGAAAAATGATTTAGAAGTTGTAATTGGTGCATGTGATACTTTTAGAGCAGCAGCAATTGATCAATTAGAAGAGCATGCAAATAAGCTTGATGTTAAGATGATTAAACAGGATTACGGAAGTGATGCAGCAGCAGTTGCATATGATACTGTTGAACATGCAAAGTCTAAAGGAAAAGATGTAGTTTTAATTGATACAGCAGGAAGGCTTCATTCTAATAAGAATCTAATGGAAGAATTAAAAAAGTTAATTAGAGTTGTAAAACCTGATTTAAAAATTTTTGTTGGTGAATCAATTACAGGAAATGATTGTGTTGAACAAGTTAAACAATTCAATGATGCAGTAGGTATTGATGGGATAATTCTTTCTAAGGCAGATATTGATGAGAAAGGTGGAGCAGCAATTTCTGTTTCTTATATTACTGGAAAACCTATATTATATTTAGGAACAGGACAAGAATATGATGATTTAGAAGTCTTTGATAAGGATAAGATAATTAGAAGTATTGGATTGTAGTTTTTAATCCAAAAATTTAATAATTAATAGGATTCTTTTTTTTTTAATATGAAAAATATTCATTATTTACTTTTTTTGCTTATTGTTCCTATAGTATTTGCACAACCAAAAATTACTAATTATATCAATGATTATTCTAATATAATAACAGAACCAGAGTATTCTCAAATTAGTTCAATTGCACAAAGATTACAGCAATCAGGTGCGGCTGAATATGCAATAGTTATTGTAGATACGCTTGAAGGAGTGGATATTGAGAGTTATTCATTGAATTTAGCACAAGGTGTTTTAGGAGATAAAGAAAAGAACAATGGTTTACTTTTAGTAATTTCAATGCAAGATAAACAGTATAGATTTGAAGTTGGACGTGGACTTGAACCAGATTTACCAGATATTGTGATGTTTAGGATTGGAACTCAAATTTTAGAACCTTACTTTGAAGAAGAAAATTATGGTTTGGGAATTTTTGAAGCTTCAAAAGCAATTGAAAGCATATTGATTAATGGAGAAGAATCTCAAAACTATGTTTCTTCTAAAACAAATGATAATTTTTTGAGGATTTTTATAATTATTATGGTGTTCTTTGTTATCTTTTCATTTATTTCACGCCCGTACAGAGGATATAAACACTATAATGGTAGAAGAAAGAAATCTACTGATGACCTTTTTACAGTTGCTTGGATTGCAAGTAATATCCTTAGAGGTGGAAAAGGTGGCTTTGGTGGAGGTTTTGGAGGTTTTTCAGGTGGTAGTTTTGGTGGTGGAGGTTTTAGTGGAAAATGGTAAATTTATTTAATAAAAAAAAGCATGGTGAAAAAATGCTTAAATGTCCTCGTTGTAAGATTTATATGGAAAAAATTAAAAAACAAGATGTAATTATCGATATTTGTAATAAGTGCAACGGGATGTGGCTTGATGATGAAGAAATTGATAAATTGATTAAATTAGGTGGTAAAGATGAAAGCAAAAAAAAGTCCAAATAATGGTTTTATTATTGGTGGAATTATTTTAGGTATAATATTAATAGTTGCTATGTGGTTCGGAGGAACGTATAATAGTCTTGTAGGTCTTGATGAGACAGTAAATGAAAAATGGGCAAATGTTCAGAGTGCATATCAAAGAAGAGCAGATTTGATTCCTAATCTTGTAGAAATAGTTAAGGCTTATTCAGATTATGAAGGTGATGTTTTGACAGAAATAACAAAAGCAAGAGCATCTGTTGCAGGCGCTGGTACACCAACAGAGCTACAACAGGCAGGAAATGAGTTAAATTCAGCATTATCTCGGCTTTTAGTAGTTGTGGAGAATTACCCAAATTTAAAGGCTAATGAGAATTATTTAGCATTACAAGCTCAATTAGAGGGGACTGAGAATAGAATAAAAGTTGAGAGAGATATTTATAATGGTGAAATAAAAAAATATAATATTAAAGTGAGAAGATTTCCTTCAAACACGATTGCTGGAATATTTGGTTTTGATAAGAGAGATTCATTTTCAGCAGATGCGGGTGCAGAAAATGCTCCTAAAGTAGACTTTGAATGAAAAAAAGAAGAATTAAATGGAATAGAGTATTTTTGACTTTTTTTGTAATTTTTTTATTTGTATATGTTACTTATAGTATTGTTGCAAGTATATTATATGAATCTATTTGTTATGGGTGTTCTGAAAAAGAATTAAAATCTCGTGTACTAATTGAAAGTTTTGAGGAAAATACACAATTAATTATTTTGGAAAAAAATTATTTTGATAAAGTCTATTTTCTCTTATACAATAATAAGACAATGAGCAGAAATTATGAGATAAAATTCAGATGTATTAGGACATCTTATAACACCTGTGTTGGTTTTACTCTTTGTGATGTTGGAGAATATAAAGGATATTGTATGGATGATGGTTTTAAGATGTGGTTAGAACAGGATAAAATTCATTTAAATGGAGAACAGTACATTATCTCATCAATCAATTATGAGAAACCAACAGGTCTTAGTAGATATAAATTCTATATGATGGTTGATTATATTGCATTTGAATATGCAAGAATGCCTGTTGAGATTACTTGATGATTAAATAATAAAAAGTTTTTATTCTTCTATTAATATTTCATCTTCCATAGATTCTAATGATAATCCAAGGAATGGAAAATTATTTTTATCTAAATTAATTTGTTTTTTATAATCTATATTAGAATCAACTATTGGCTCAAAAATTATATGTTTTTCATAATCTACATTAGTTTGAAGGATAAACTGTAAAAAATCAAAATCTTGATTTTGATAATACAATGAATAACTAGTATCTATATAGTTTTTAGTAGTATCTTCATCATTTTTGTTAGGTTCAATATACATATGATTTTCTGTATCATAATAAGCATTTATTGGTTTTTCACCATTTTCAATTTTTTCAGTATTAATATCTTCAATTTTTTTAATAATTGGTTCAATGGTAAGTATATCTAATAAATTATTTAACGTTACACTTGGAACTTTATTATTAATTATATATCTAAAATATGCAATTTCTAATATATCTCCCAGATCATTTAATCTTGTTCCTGGGTAGAAATTTCTACCACTATCTTTTATTAATTCAGAAGGATCATTATAAAGTATAAAATAAGTCAAATCTGGAACTTCTTCAAATTGCCGTATCATTTCTTTAACAAAATCTCTAGTGCAAGTAGATAAAATAATATTTATATGATTTAAATTTAGAGAAATAAGAAAATCAGTATCAAAAATTTCATTTGTTTTAAATTCTTCTTCATTTATTACTAAATCACTTGTTTCCAGATTCATATGACCTAATATAAATAAATTAAGTACATTACTTTGTAAATTATTAGTTATTTTATTTTTTGTATCTATTAATTTAAGATCATTTATTATAAAATCATTATTATCATTTCTAGATTCTTTTAATTCATTAACTTTATCAGATATTAATTGATGGGGTGATTTTTTAATAAAGTCTTCTTCTGTATTTGTATAATAGTTTTCTTCATCTGTATATACATAATTATTAGGGTCTGGGTTATTAAAAATATTAATGACTTTAGTTTTTGCATTGTCTTGTGCTATACGCCATAAAAAAGCAGTCCAATAATCAGAGGATTCATCAGAAGTTGACCAAATAATTGATTCTGATTTTGCAATTGCTAAAGGTGAGTTAGGTAGTTTAAGAAATATTAACTGGTATTCTAAATCAATATATTCATCAAGGTATATTTGAAGGTTATGTAATGATTCAGGAGTTAATTTATAGCTAAAAATATCTATTCCTTGATCTTCATTATCTAAAACATTATTGTCAAAATTATTATATAAGTATTTTAAAGATTCAAGTTGATTTGATTCCATATTATGGTAAATTGTTTTTTGATTAATTGAATATTCTTCAAAACTATTATCTGCAAAATTATTATCAACTAACCATTGTTCATAGTTTATTTCAGGAGCAGGTATTGTAGTTTCAGGAGTTACAGTAGCATCAGGTATTATTGTTTGTGTTTTATCAGGAGTTATGGTAGGAGTTGGTGTTTTAGAAGGGGTAGGTGCTTCAGTTAGTGGAAATTCTGTAATACTTGGTGTTTTATCAGGAGTAGGTGTTCCAGTAGGATTAGGTTGTTTAGATTCTGGAGCAATACAACTGTTTAGTATGATTATTATAATAAGAATTAAAGTAATATTCTTTTTATTTATTAAATTCATAGTTATTAATTTTATTAAGGTATATATAAATTTTTTTGTAAATTTGTGTTAGAAAAAAATATTAAAAAAATAAAAAATAACTATTTTTCTGAAGATCTCATATATTTTTGTACATTAGTTCGATTGAAATTACTTTCAATATATGTAGCAAATTCAGGACCTTTATATGCTTCTACTACATTGTTAAGATTTGGTGTACTAAATGAAACAAAGTATTTTTTTCAGCCATATTTTTTACACCATCCAATGTCATTGGACTCTCAGGAGCACAAAATTCTTCACTTATATATGCAAAACCATCTCTATCTCCTTTTACAATAGCATCTCTTAAATTTTGTGTGTTTTTTCTGAATTTGAATTTATTAGCCTCTTTCAATGCTGCTTTTATATCATCAGATGATTCAATTATGCCTGCATATTTTTCTTTTACTTCAAGACCTTCTCCATCTCCTAGAGTAAAATAATCCATAGCATCATTATATCCTATATTTCCAATTAATGTATTCATAACAGTTGAAAATTCTTCTAGGAAATTACCATAATTTGTTACATGTTCTTGTTTCATTCCCATGGTAATGTTTTTTAATCCTGCTCCATTTTCAGCTTTCATATATTGATCAAATACATTTGATTCTTTTCTATATGATATACCAACTTCACTGTTTCCTAATTGATATCTTGCTTTATGTTTATTTCTAATATGGATTGCACCAGTGGCAATTCCAGCAACAGCAGCAATTCCAGCAGCAACAGGTCCTGCATTAGTAGATTGCAAAATAACATCTTCAAGTCCAGCACTTCCATTTCCAATTCCTCCTTTGTTATGATTTTCAGGTGGTGGTGGTGGTGGTGGTGGTGGTGTTGGTGTTGGTGGTGTAAAACCTTCAGCACCAACAAGTGAAGTATCTGCAGCAGCTACTATTGTAGCTCCAGTTAAAGCTGCTAAACCATACATTCCTATTCTTGCCGCTGTACTAGGATGTCTTACTGCCGCATTAACAATTTTATCTACAACTGGTATTTTTTGTGAATATTTATAAGCATTAACAGCTAAATCGTTAAGTTTTCCCATTTTTTTCCCTCTTCCTCTTTTTGTAGTTATTATAAATTTAAAAATAATAAATTAAAATAAAAATTTAATTCTTTTTTCTCCTCATTGCGATTCCTGCAGCACCTAATAGAGCAAGACCAGCACCGATTGTTGTAAATTCTGGAACTTCATGATTTGGTTCACAAATGTTATTACATTCGTCATCATCAATATCGTTTCCATCATCACATGTTTCGAATTCTGGTTGAACTATTTCATCTCCACAGAATGGACCTTCAATATCTACTGGTTCACATACCGCACTACAATATGAACATGTGTCAGGTGGAGGACTGTCTTTATAAACAACTGAACATACATTTCCGTTATTTTCTGTTCCATCATCACAAAGTTCACCATTATTTATATCTCCATCTCCACAGTAAGGATCTACACTAATCTTACATTCTGAAGTACATGTTTCACCTGGTTGAACTCCTGCAGTACCGTCACAATCTTCACCTGAATTAGGTTGAATTATTCCATCACCACAGTATGTACATGCTAATTCTGGACTGTAATCTAAAGGTGATCTACATGTTCCTTCAGTTAATATTGTTGAAGGTGCACTTGGTGTAACAGGACAGCTAAAATCATTTGTTGCTCCATTTAATTCACATGTTTCTCCTGCGTCACAAGTATTGTCACCACATCTTGGAGGAATTTCTACTTCACAAGTTGATGAACATCCATCTCCATCGACATTGTTTCCATCATCACATGTTTCAAATTGACCATGATCATTAGGATTCTGGATTATTCCATCTCCACATTTATTTATGTCAATATCACATTTAAATGAGATCGGATCGTTTCCACATTCTTGAACTATGAAAGGTACATATTCATCACCATTTACTGGATTTCCAACTGCACTTCTTGGAACTTTTACTTCAATAACAAAAATATCATTTTCATTTTCATTGAATCCTTGATCTACATATGATATTGAACCTGTTCCTGTCCATTGACTGTTTGTATTTGTACATGAAAATTCCCAATAAAATGGTTCTGTTTCACTTTTCCAGTTATCCTCATCTTTATCAACTGCAGTCCATTTAGGATTTTTACATATTTTACCTTCATTTGAACCTTTTACTTTTATTCCATATTCCATATAACCATCATTGTTAAAATCAAAACCTATATCACCTTGATTATAATATGTTGTAGTATCAATTCTAGCATTCGCTCCATTTTTTGGAAATGATGTTACAATTGCTAAATATATATTATTAGCATCATTATCACAGTATAATGCTTCATTATCATATAATTCACCTGTTGTAGGTGGAGTCATTCTTCCATCTCCATTATAATCATCTTTTCCTTTTGAATATACAAAAGGTTCAACATAATTATTGGTGTTTCCATTAAATGTTGATTTGTGTATACCATAATTACATGAACAAAAATCGTCATATCCAAAGTAACAAGTCCAATCACAAGCAAGTTTTTGGTTAACCCAATATGCTGTATCAAGTCTTGGGTCGATGTTATCTTCAACTATAAAATCAATGTCTGCGTCTGCAACATCCCATGTTGAGAAACTTCCCCAACTCTGTGTTAAATCTACTCCCCAATCATTTAGGTTTCCATCTACTACATAACCCATTGCTGAGCCAATCATAGCAAATACCATCAATATCGTAACAATTATTTTTTTCATTTTGGTCATTTCCTCCGGATTTTTTATCCGAACATTTTTTTAAATATTATATTTTCTACTCGGGAGTGGTAAGTAATTTAATATTGGTAAAACACACTCATTTATAAATATTTTATTTTTGTTACTATTACACAATAACACATCCTAAAAAGATAATTTATAATTAAATAATTGCAAGAAATATAATTAACAAATGACTTATTTTTTAATTTCACAGATCACTGGACATTTTGACAGAGAATATATAAATAAAAACATTTTGAATATTTTTAGATGAAAAAAAGTAACAAGCTTGTCGTATTCCAAGATAAAAAAATAAGAAGAATTTGGCATAATGATGAATGGTATTTTTCTATAATAGATGTAGTCCTAGTATTAACTGATAGTAATAATCCTAGAAATTATTGGTCAATGCTCAAAAAAAGAGAAAAAGAGTTGGGAATTGAACTGTCCACATATTGTGTACAGTTGAAATTAAAAGCGTCTGATGGAAAACTAAGATTTACAGATTGTGCAAATACAAAATTACTATTTAGAATAATACAATCAATACCATCAAAAAAGGCAGAACCTTTTAAATTATGGTTAGCTCAAGTAGGTCATGAAAGAGTAGAAGAAATTGAAAACCCTGAATTAGGACAAGATAGAATTAAAGATTATTATGAATTAAAAGGTTATCCAAAAGATTGGATTGATAAAAGACTTCGTGGAATTGCTACTAGACAAGAACTTACAGATGAATGGAAAGACAGAAAAATAAAAACTGAAAAAGAATTTGCAATATTAACAAACGAAATTAGTAAGGCTACATTTGGAAAGACTATTGGGGAATACAAAGAATTTAAACAGTTAAAAAAGAAAAATCAAAACTTAAGAGATCATATGACTGATTTAGAATTGATTTTTACAATGTTAGGAGAAAAGACAACTACTGAAATTACAAAAGAAAGAAACTCTCAAGGGTTTGACGAATGCAAAGATTCTGCAAAAGAAGGTGGAGAAGCTGCAAATGACGCAAGAAAAAGTGTTGAAAAACGTTTAGGAAGATCAACTATTTCTAAAAAAAATATATTTCTTACCAAAACAAAAAGAGAAGAAAAAGCTTAATTAAATTCAAAATTATTAGTTTTTGTATTATAATGGTGGTAATTAATTAACATAAATATTTTATATTTATTATTACTGCACAATAACACATTACAAAAAGATAATTTAATAAAGGACATTTACTTAAATTTGCCTTATGGGAATTATGGATAAGATTCAGTTTTGGAAAAAAAAGGATGATGATTTATTTGGAGATATAGGAAAACATGATAATCTGCCACCTCTAAAAAATGATCCCTTGACATCAAATAATCAATCTATGCCTAACAATCCATTATCTGATCACAGTATGGATAGTAATTTTGTTCAACCATTAGGAAAAGATCCATTTGGTCAGCCACAACAACAGCAACAGCCAAGTACTCGTGCTCCAGATATTACAACTGCTTTTGCTGCACCACAGCAGGATTTTGGATATGATCAACATCAGTCACCTAATAATAATAGTAATAATTTTAACAAGCCCCCAGAAATTCCAAATCATGATAGTCAGCTTTTAAAAAAAGAATTAGAAGTTATTTCTTCAAAACTTGATTTTCTTAAGGCATCATTGGAAACTATAAATAGACGTCTAGACAATATTGAGAGTGCTTCAAGATATGAGTATGGACAAGCTCCAAGAAGGTAATTTTATTTTAATAAATATAATATTAATATGATTTTTCTAGTTTTTTTTAATTTTTATCATTAATTAATACAATATACTGAGCTTTGCTAGGGAATTTACATTATATTCATTTAAAAATATTAAAAAATAAAAATAACTCAAACCGAATCAAAAGTTTTATATTTGGGTCAATAATTAAAAATATCATGAAACGAAGTCTAATTGCTGTTTTTATTGTGTTTTTAGTTGTTTTTTCTTCATGTAGTAGTTTTCCAAATATATGGGGTCCTGAAACACTTGGAGTGGAAGAAGCACCAGTAGCAGAAGAAATAGTAGAAGTTCCAGATGATACATTTGAAGGAGGGGGTAGCAAACCAAATCAAAAACTTAAACAACAAGTAACAGAAGATGAAATCATTGATATAACTAATAGTTTATTAGATTATTTAGGTATAAAAGATGGGTTATATGATTCTGTAACGTATGATGGTACAGAGAAAGAATGTATAGATTCTGACTATACATATTCTCAAATATATAGAGTTATTGATCAATTCAGTTTTGAAAGTTGCTCTATCCCTCCTGAATTTGAAAGAGTATTTATTGGAGATTATATAGATTTAGGTTTCTCATCTAAAAAAATTGCATTGAATAATTTATATAATTATATTAAAGGTTTAGATGATTCTATAAAAAAAGAATTTTATGATCTTGATTCAGATGGATTTACTAATGAAGAAGAGTGTGCATGTGAGACTGATCCATTTTATTCTGGTGTTTTTTGCCAAGAAGAAGCTGTAGTTGAAGCAGTTCCACAAGAATTACCTTATGATTATTTTGCAGATTTAAATATAAAAACAAACTGTCCTGCTGTAATTAATTATGCACTTTGCGGTGAAGGGGATTGTATAACTAAGGAAACTCAAGAATTTAATAGTGATTCAGGAGGATATATTTCATGTGGTTATGCTTCATTAGGAAAATGGCAAAAACCTGAAGAATGTAAAGGTGATAATTATGCTGGTATGTCTTGTGCTAAATTTGTTGCATCTACTTTTAAATTTGGTATTTCAGAAGAAGAAAAAATATTTGCAGATCATCTTCCTTGGGGAAATGGGTATGATTTCCATAGATTTCAAAAAGATGAAGAAACAGGGATGTGTAGAATTTTGAAAGGAAGAGCAAAACCTGATTATATGTCAAGAGTTATAGTTGATAATGAAAAAACTCAATTACATATTAATGAAATAAATTTGGATGAGTTAGGAGTTCAACCAGGAGATATATTTTCTGGTGAAGCAAGGTTTTTTGGTAATGGTGTAGGACAAATTACAGAGTATGGTCATGTTGCATTATATATAGGAAAAGGATATTTAAGTAAATCAGGGGAGTTAAATACTGATGGTGGATTTGAAGATGGAGAATATGAAAAAAGACTAACACAAAGTTTAAATGATAAATACAATGGGATAAATGAAGTATTTAGAAAGAAGTTTCCAAGACTTTGTTTCGATGAATTCACACCAAATCCTGATGGTGATCATATTGTAATAAGTTCTGTTCCTCCTGAAGTATGTTTTAGTACATTTGATGGTTTATTTGGTGAAGAGAGTCCTTATGATCTTAGATTAACATGTAGGGCAAAATATTGTGATTTTGATTTTGATACCGTTGGAAACTGTTTTACTTGTAATACTGGTAATGCTGATGATATTCAAAATTGTAAAGAAAAATATGAATATAATCTTTGTTCTGAATAATATTTAAATTTTTATTATTGTAAATTCATGAATTTTTTGTATTCTTTTATTTTGTTAATTATTTTAAAGTATCATTTTTCAAAAACTTTTAAATATTAATTATACATTCTATTTCACATGTCAAAATTAAATATTAGTAAAATAGTAACAATTACTACTACTACTATTACTTGCTAAAAGCAGGTACATTGACAATATTTTCTTAAAATTTATAAAACAAACAATATTTAGGTGAGATACAATGATAAAAATAGAACTTCCAGACGGATCAATTAAAGAACATAAAAAAGGTATAACAGGATTAGAAATAGCTCAAAGTATAGGTGAAAGACTTGCAATGGCAGCCTTAGCCGTTGAAATAGATGGAGAAGTAAAAGACACATCATTTAAAATTGAAAAAGATGTGAAATTTAGCATTCTAACATTTAAAGATTTAAAAGGACAGATGGCAGCATGGCATAGTGCAGAACATGTGCTAACACAAGCAATGATTAGATTATGGCCTAAGAAGGTAGAAATGGCAATGGGTCCTGCAATTAAAGAAGGATTTTATTTTGATTTTGATTCTGATAGACAATTTACACCTGAAGATTTTGAAAAAATTGAAGAAGAAATGAAAAAAATCATCAAGGAAGATTTATCAATTACAAAAGAAGAAATTTCTGTAGAAGAAGCAAGAAAGCTTTTTGAAGGTAATAAATATAAATTAGAATGGCTTGATGAGATTGAAGGAAGAGACAATTCTGTAACAATATATAAGACTGGAGATGAATTTGCTGATTTATGTAAAGGTCCTCATGTTTCATCAACAGGAAAAATTGGAGTTCCTAAACTTCTTAAATTAGCAGGTGCATATTGGAGAGGAGATTCTAAAAATAAGATGCTTCAAAGAATTTATGGGATAACGTTTCCAAAGCAAAAAGAATTGAATAAATATATTGAAAATCTTAAAGAAATAGAAAAGAGGGATCATAGAAAAATAGGTAAAGATCTTGGGTTATTTAGTATACATGAACAAGGTCCTGGATTTCCGTTTTTTTTACCTAATGGATTAATTATTAAAAATGAACTTATAAAATTTTGGAGAGAATTACATAGAGAAAAAGGTTATCAAGAAATATCAACTCCTCAGATTTTAAATAGGTCATTGTGGGAAACATCAGGTCACTGGGAAAATTATAAAAAAAATATGTATACATTAAAAATTGATGATGAAGATTTTGCAATTAAACCAATGAATTGTCCAGGTGGGATGTTAGTATATAATGAAACTGTGCATTCTTATAAAGAATTACCATTGAGGGTTGGTGAGTTAGGTGTTGTTCATAGACATGAACTTTCAGGAACATTAACTGGTCTTTTTAGAGTAAGGGTTTTTACTCAAGATGATGCACATCATTTTATGATAGAAAAACAGATGAAATCTGAAGTTCAATTTTTAATGGAACTTTATGATGAGGTTTATAGTATGTTTGGGTTTGATTATGATATCGAACTTTCAACAAGACCTGAAAAATCTATAGGGACTGATGAACAATGGGAATTATTAACAAACACGTTAAAAGATGTCTTAGATAAAAATCAGACAAAGTATAAGATAAATGAAGGAGATGGTGCATTTTATGGACCTAAAATTGATTTTCATCTTAAAGATTGTTTAGGAAGAACATGGCAATGTGGTACAATACAACTTGATATGAGTTTACCTGAAAGATTTGATTTAAAATATATGGGTGAAGATGGTTCTACAGAACATAGACCTGTTATGTTGCATAGAGTTGTATACGGTAGCATAGAGAGATTTTTAGGAATCTTAATTGAGCATTTTGCAGGGAAATTTCCAATCTGGCTTAGTCCTGTGCAAGTAAGGATTCTTACACTTAATGATAATGTTAATGATTATGCTAATAAAATTAAGAAAATGTATTTTGATGCTGGAATTAGAGCTGAAGTGGACATAAGAGCAGAATCAATTCCTAAAAAAGTAAGAGATGCTCAATTGCAAAAAGTTCCAATAATGCTTACAGTTGGAGAAAAAGAAGTTCAGAATAATTCTGTTGCATTAAGAACACTAGATGGAGATGTTAAATTAGGTGTAAATCCTGATGAACTTTTAGAAAAGCTTAAAGAAAATATCAAGGAAAGAGAACTTAATTTTCAGTTTTAATTTTTTTATCTTAATTTTCTTATTTTTTTATTAATTTTTATTTAATTTCAAATCTAATTTTCTCTTCTAAAAAAGAAAACTTTTATATAGTAATATACATTAGTGTATACTAATATAAATATTAATTTAACTATTTAAAAAGGTATAAATATGTGCAGAATGATTATAGCAATTGGTGAAATTGAAGCTAAAAATCTTATTTCTGACTTAGTACTGATGGCGCAAGGATTAAATACTGTACATGAAAGAAATATGAATTTAGGAGAGTTTAAACATGAAAACGGCTGGGGTATATCATATTTGGATATTAAAACAAATAAATGGTATACTTACAAATCATTAAAACCAATATATAATGATGAAAAAGTTCATGATTTTATTAATTTAAGAACAAAAGCAATAGTTTTACACGCAAGAAAAGCTACAAAAGGAGAAGTATCATTGGAAAACACCCAACCAATCAATTACCATTCGAATAAAGGTGATTTCTTTTTTGTGCACAATGGAACAATTCAAGATATTTCTATGTCTGAAAAACATGATGTACAGGGAAATTCAGATACTGTGCAGTGGTTTAATAAATTATTAAATAAATTTAATGAAAAAGATGAAATATTCAAAGATGAAATTTATTCGTTTGATAATTATACGGGAGCTAATTTCTTTTTAGTGACTCCAAAAAAAATATTTATTGGGCAAAGTTATAAAAAATTTCCAAAATATTATTCAATGAAGATGTTAAATGAAAATGGAAATATCATTGTATCTTCAGAAATTCCAAATACAATGAAGAATAGGGATTGGAAAGATTTAGATAATGGCTCAATTCTAGAACTTGATTTAAAACCTAAGAGTATTGCTTGACATTTTTTTAGAAACCAATATGTCTTTGTATATTCTATCTGAACATTTTACTGCAAATTCTTTAGCTACGTCCTGTTCTATTTTTTCATAATTAGTATATCCTTGCTTTTTTTTGACATATTTTATGATTTCATCTGATGCTGTGGTCTTACTTTCAATCATCTGTGAAAATCTTCTAAGAGGTGCTCTATATTCAATAGGTGTTATTCTTTTTACAAGAGACATTAAAGCTTTTGAGTATTTGTGGACATATCTATCATCAAATCCTAGAAGTGCTGAATTTTTTTGTAGGACATTCTTTAATTGGTTTTCTAATGGGACATGTAATATATTATCTTCTAATGTAAATGGATTTGTATTTCCAATGTCTGAAGGTTGTACGATAATATTTTCATTTTGTACATATTTTGATAATGAATGTAAAACATGTGAAGTAGATATTACTGAGGGTAATGAATTCATATCAGCACCACGAGATTCAACTGTTCCATGTGGACTTATTTTTACAGGCCTCCATGATGAGTCTAAAAATGAAGCTTTTCCTGTTTTTCCAAATTGATCTCTTGTTATTTCTTTTTCATCAAGTAGTGCTTTCCAGTCACGTGATTGTTTTTTTAGAAATTGTATTAATGATTCAAAGTCTGGTTCATATGAGTTTAATGTTCCAAATTCAGGATGTTTTTCATATAATGAATTATCATATCCAAAAACTTTATCACCTCTATAAACCATGATTCTAGCATCTTTTCCCATTAATTTTCCTTCATAATAAGGACTAGATTGCATAAGTGATGTTATTGCTGGATCTATTGCGATACACAAATTATATAGATTTAGTACTTTATTTTTTTGTTTTGAAATTATATCTGGATAAAAGAATTTTATAAGTGGGTTAAATGATTTTTTAGGAAGAGAGAAATGACAATGAAAACCAACGCATTTTCCAGCTTTTGGCCATCTTTTTTCTCCTAAAATCTGTTGTTTTGCATAATACCTTATATCATTTCTCATCTCATTTTTATTTTTTCCAGGGTATGTTGCATAATGATATAACCCTAAATCATTTACATTTACTTCATACATTAAAGATTCAAAATCATCAAAAAATCTATCAAAAA
>JABHHN010000088.1 GCA_018671515.1 archaeon
AATCTCTTTTATTTTTATGAGAAGAAAACTAGTCAAGCAGGGTGTAAATGCACTTACAGTTACTTTACCTGCAAAATGGATTGAAAAGAAGGGTTTAAAAGCAGGAGATGAAATTGATGTTGTAGAAGAAGAGAATAAAATAGAAATATATTCGGACACATTAAAAGAAGTAAAAAAGAAAAAAATAGTGGTTGAACTTAAATCTAATCATGAAAAATCTGTCAAAATAGTATTGAGAGTATTATATAGGCAAGGATATTCAACTATAAGATTGAAATATAAACAAAAAGAACTAATAAAATCAATAAAGCATATTCTTAGAAATAATCTTATAGGACTTGAAATTGTAAGGATCGAAGACGATTTTTGTGATATAGATAGTATAACAGAACCTTCTTCTGAAAAAATAGATGTCCTTACAAGAAGAGTATTTTACATAATCAAAGATTGTTATGATGTCTTAATAGAGGATATGGTTGCAAATGATAAATTAGGGTATGAAAAAATAATTGAAAGAGTAGAATCATTGGACAGATACTGTAATTTCTGCCTCAGGACATTACATTTAGATAAAAAAAAAGATAAAGATGAAGTCACTTATATTCAATTATATACTTTTCTTATACTTTTAGGTCATACTTTTTTACATTTATATAATACAGTTGATTTTAAAAAAATGAATAAAGAATCATTAAAATTAGTGAATGTTGCCAAAGAAAATTTTGATAATATAACTGATGGGTTCATTAAAAAAAACATATATTTAATTGAAAAAGTATCAGGTGATTTATCTGATTTAATGCACAAAGAATTAAAATCTGAGTTTAAAGGATTCACAGACCTAAATCTTTTTCATTATATAAAAGAATTATATAGAAATTCATATCTTGTATCAAGCCCATGTATAGGTATCTCTTCAATTCATGAAGAATAAGTACTTGCAATATTTGATGCAATTATCATGTGTTCATTTACACCTTTTCCATCTACATATTGATCTCTTAGTATCTGTAATATTGGTGCTCCAATTGCAGCTCTAAGTCCTTGTACTTGTATCTCATATATTGTTGTTTCTATCTCTTCTTTTCTTGGCAAAACAAATTTAGAATCTTCACCGTACAATTTTTTTTCTTCTTGAGACCTAAAAATAGAATATGCTTCATAATATTGCCTAAGATTGAAAGGTGTTTTACCTGTAAATATTTTAGGATCTGCAAGAGCTTTTCCAAGATCTCTTTGATATGAACCTGGTCTTGATATACCAAAATCACCTAATATAGATACTGCCTTATAAGGAAAATTAAAGAAATTATCAGGTTTTGCGTCTTCATGAATATAATCTGTGATACCTTGCTTTTCTGCTTCCATAAGATATTTTACCATTTTATCATAATTTTTTTTGTCAATAAGGTTATCTACTAAAGACATATTTCCAGATGCTTTTGCTGCTTTTTTTACTGCTTCTTCTAATAATTCATATGGGTGAAATTCAGTAATTTTTCCTTTATCAGCCAATTCATGAATAACTTTATCAGTCATAGTGGCGTGAAATAAAGCAAGGACATACATCTTATGCATGAGTGGGTCCGCAATCATCAAATTTGTCATCTTATTTATATCATTAGTCGGTTTATCTTCATTTCTTGTACCTTGTTTGACACCAAGTGCATATTCTGCAAAATTTCTATATGATTTTTCTTTAAATATGTCTTTTTCTTTTACTTCTAATATTTCTTTTCCAGTAGGTTTTGATGCATGTCTCCACAAAGTTATGAAGTGTCCATCGTGTTCGAATATTTCATCTGTTTCAGGAGCTGCAATATATGGTGCAAGAATTGGATTTTTCCTTGCTTCATTAGCAGTCCATATTTCTTTTTTTGCTCTTTCTTTTTCTTTATGTATTTTAAAAACATAATCTTTATTGTCATACATGAATCTTATGTGTGTAATTCCTTCACTAAATGTATTTCCCAAACCTATTTCTTGTAAAGAATTAATCTCTCTATCAAATACATCTTCAATGTCTTTATAAGTATTAACTTTTGATTTTTTTTGACCTCTATAAACTTGAAATTTAGATAAATCTGAAAATATAGAACCAAAAAGACTTTCTAGATTATTATCTTCTTTTTTTAATCTATCTGTAATTTTGCCATCAAAACCCATTCTTCTTAAATCTCTTTCAAGTAAATTATTATCCATTAAATAATCAAATAATTCTTTATCAATAACTGTAGAACCTATACCTAAACCTACTCCATCACCACTAACATCATATATTTTGTTATTACTTTTAGCTAAATTTTCTAATATAAATTCTAATGCACCTCTTGGATAAATTTTAGGCTTATAATTTTCATCCAATCTAAACACATTATCCTCTCTAAAATCAAACTTTTCTGTGTCTGTAGATATTGATATGTGCTTTATAGTTCCTCTATGTAGGCCATGCCAAGAATAATATTCTTTACTATCTCCTTCAAAATCCCATGTCGTTAAAACATAATGGTGTTTAATAGTCCCATCACTCGTTGTGTTTTCCATATCCGATAATATTAATTCTAAATTTGCCATTTTATTGAAATATTTTTATTATATTATTTATTGAAACCAAAGTAATTATTGTTGTAGTTATTGTAGTGAGTCTGAATGTTATTTTATCAAAATTTATTGATCTTGTAAAAAGTAGATTTATCAAATATTCTATTAAATATCTCAATATATATAATGTGCTTCCCAATATGAATAGATTTATACTTTTTAAAGAAGAGGTTATAAATATAATTCCTAAAAATATCACTAATTTCAATATATGTGATTTACTATATGTCCCATATATGAATCTTATAAAAAATCCATGTAATAAGAAAATTAAAGAGATTAATGGATTTGTAAAATAGGATAATAAAAATGTACCTAAATACCAAAAATCAAAAGGTATTATTGATCCAATTTTAAGATTTAATCTCATAAGGACATGATCAATTATTAAAAATAACATCAATAATGAAGCTTCAATATAAATAAAAGAAATCAAGATAAATATGATTATAGCAACAAGATGTTTCTGATTGAAAATATTAATTTTTATTCTTTTATAATGCATAAAATATATGTGTGTGTTTAAGTATATAAATATTTCTATTATTTAACTACTTATTAGTGGTTAATTGTAGTTATTAAGTAAACTTAATTTTAAAAACATAAAGTGAATTAACATCTGAAATAAATAAATTATTTTTAAAAGATTGTAAAAAACATTGTGAAAAAGAAATAAGAGGATTCGAGAAATGTATTGAGCTTAATAAGCATAAAAAAGTATTAAAAAATCAGAATAAAAAAATTAAATTAAAAAAAACAAATTACTTCTTCATAAGACTTGACATTAATATTGCAATTAATAAAAGAACTATTAATATTCCTACTACTAACAATACAATGTATGTTTCTGAGCTAAAGACGTCTCCTTTTGAAGCTTCTTCATCAGGTTGACCAATAATTACTCCTTCTCCAGGTACTTCTGGGAATTCATCAGGATCAACATAGACAATATTGTCATCTTCTTCAGGTTCTTCTTCTTCCTCTTCTTCGATTGCATCACAATCAGGAACTACTATTTGTAGTAATTCTATTTCACTTTCTTCGTCTATATCATAGTATGAAGTAACTTCAACATAATATGTTCCAGGATTTGTATCTTTTGGAACTTCAAAATCAAGTGTTTTTGTTATGTCATCATTTTCATCAAGTTTGAAAGGTAGGGTTTTATCGAATATGTCTAATTTACTGCTTCTAATTGTTAAGACGACTTTTTTCTGGTCGTCTCTTCCTGTATTTTCAGCATCTATTCTTAGGCTAAATTCATTACCATTATTACATGATACGGTTGAAGGATTTAATGTCATATCATAAATTGTTATTTCATCTCTTTCCTTTTCAACATCAAGAGTTACTTCCCAGTATTCTCCGTGTCTAGCACCATTTTCGTCATCCCCTGTAAGGGAGATTTCCATTTTATAGGTGTCTTCATCAATATCGTCATCAAGGTCAAAGGTTACTGAATCTGAATCATCATCGTCAGCCTTTAAATCTCCAAAGTCAATATCTTCATCAATATCTAAATCACCATCATCTATGATGATTGTAACTTCAATATCTTCAATTTCACAATCAGTACCATCAGTATCACAGTCACCTGTATCGTCAAATCTGTTATCTATTTCAACAACTGCTTCAATTTCTACACCTGGTTTAATATCTGTTACTTCGTCTTCATTATCTATTCCTTCTTTATCTCCATCAATAAATAAATCCATATCTTTTATTACTAAATTGTTCTCTGCTTCCATATCTACATCTGCAGTTTTATCTGAAACACTTGAAGAAACAGTGATTGTTCCAACTTTTATTGAGACTTTTTCACCATTTGAATTAACAGCATCTAAATCTAATGGGATAAATCCTTTAATATTAACAGTTACTTCTGCTCCTGGAGCAATTGATGATCCACTTACACTTACTATAACAAGTTCAGCATCTGCATCACTACTAGTTGCACTTACACTTACTCCTGTAATTGCGTCTCCACCAGTATTTTTTATTGTGAATGTGGTTGTAGCTTCTTCTCCTCTTGGTTGTGATTCATCACCTATTAGAATTGTACTAACTTCTAATGAAGCAGGTACATCAACAACATCAATTGTTACTGTATCAGCTGACTCATCTGTATCGTTAATAGCTTTAAAAGTCATATCATATGAACCAGAATCATCAAATTCAGTATCAAATGTCCATACACTTCCTACTAATGTTCCAGGTGAGCTTGGACTTACTTCATAAGTCAAATCTGCTGATTTGTCACCATTGTATGTAACATAATCTTCTAAATCTATTACTACACTCTCTCCTTCATTAACTGAAGTAGGATCAATTGAATTTAAGTCTAGAACAGGTGCTGTAGCAGCAACGCTTAGAACCATAAGCATCATCATTATAATCGCTAAATATTTTTTCATGTTTATTGCCTCCCAACAATTTAAAGTTTTAATTCTAAAGTAATTACTTTATTTTATGTCTTGAAAGTAGTATTTACTTTTAAATGTTACGTTCATAGAAAATGAAATCTTATAAGTCAATATTAATAATAATAAAAAATAATAGAAAATTAATTAAAAAAAATATTTATCCAAATTTAAAAAAAGAACTTAAATCAATTTTTTCAATTGGATTTGCAAAAACTCTTTTTTCTTCTTGAACTTCTTCAGTTTCTGGTGTACTTTGTTCTTCTATTGTTTCAGGAATTGATTCTGGTTCTTGAGAAATAGGTTGAACTGGTTCACTAGATTCCATTTCATTTATGTCCATGATAAAATCGTCTTCTTGTTTTACCTGTGTTTGATTTATTTCTTCCACTGGAAAATCTTCTATTTTTTCAAGTGTTTCATTTTGTGGGATATCATCTATGTGGATAGGTTCTTCATGATTTATTTCTTCTTCTTCTTGAATAGGGTTAATGTTATAAACTGGTATTTCGTTATTAACATTTTCAAGTGTTTCGCTAGAGCTCTCTTGTACATTTATATCACCAAATTCACTATTATCTATTGGTTCTTCTTCTTCAAGAGTTTCTATTTCAAGTTCAGGTATGGAAACATTAAGTTTTTGTGGTTGTTCTTCTACAACAACAGGACTTTCTTCCTTTTGTGGGTTTCCGTATACTTCTTCTGCACTTTCATCCATAAGCTCTTTAAGAGAGATGTCATCAGGCAGTTCTACACCAATATTAGGTGAAGGTTGGGACAAGGATTCAGTATGTACTTCTTCCTTGTCCTTTACTTCTGTAATTGGTTGAGTTTCCTCTTTTTCCGCTGGAAGGTCTTCAATTTTTTGATTTACTTCTTCTGGTATGTCTACTACAACCAATTTTTGAGGTATTTCTTCTTGCCTTTGAGTATGATTTATTTCAACTTCTTTTACTTCTTCTTTTTTCTCAATAATTTCTTGTTTTTGTTCAGGTGAATATCCTTTTATTGGAACAAAGAAATTTTTTTTGTTTTCAAAACTAGTTTTTTCAATCAAATCAAGAATTTCTTCTTTGCTGTCTTTGTATTGGTTTTCAACTTGTTTGTCAATAACATCTTTTTTCTTATCAAAATCATTTGATACTCGATTTTCAGTCTTTATTATATTTTGAGCCATTCTCACAGCTTCAGTTGCACTAGCGGCAAGTCCAGTGTTTTTTAGAGTCTGGGCAAGAGTCTCCATTCTTTGTCTATCCATTTTAAAATACCTCCTTTTATACTCGATACAGGAAAATAACACTTTTATCTGTATGTCATATAGTTTTTAATAACTCGTATATTAGTATAGTAAAATTGTATACTAGTATATAAAGTTTGTTGTAATAGAATAATTAGGATGAAAAATTCGTTTCTTTTTAACTTCCATAATATGAACTTTTTTTATAACCTAGTTTAATTCTTTCATCATCATATGCTTTATGGTTATTAAGTATTAAAGAAATGAAATGACTATTTTGCTCTTTTATTAAAACAACTCTAATGCCAGAACCAATTTTTCTAAAAAATACATATAAATGTCTAAATTCTTTTTTGGGTGGAACTGAACCCAATTCTTTATTTTCATAGCATCTCGTGCACCATAAAATAAATTCAGATTGCATATTTTTTTTTAAATTTTCAAAAATTTTATCAAATTCTTTATTGAATTTAATTTGGTCTCCAAATATTTCAATAAGTTTTTGCTTTGTTTTTTCTGCATTCATTTATTAATTCCTCATACGTGTTTTTATATCTGATTAAATGGATATTTGGTTTTATTGATTCTATTGAATTATTTAATGTTTTGATATAATCATGAATATCTACATATAAATAAGATTTTGAAAATAATTTTTGTAATAATTTTTTGGTAATAATGTCTATTTTTTTTAAATTTATATTTGATATTTCAGTGTTTAATTTTATTGCATTAAGAAGTTTATTTTTTACAAATAAATTATAATTAAAAATTAGATTTCTTAATGATTCTGATTTTTTTTCATTTTTCATAATTTCAATAATTGATTCATGGTAAAGTGACATTATTTCATTTAATTTTGGTCTTTTATAATCTAGTTTATTTATTATTGGGAATGTCGATATTGATATTAATGAAGCAGATTGAAAAATCGGTTTTTTTAATTGTTTTTCACTCAAATATATTATATGTAAATTTCCTTTATACTCTTCTTTATGTCCTTTTTTTCTTATTATAAATAAATCAATATCGTTATATTTTTTTGAAAACAAAAATGATCCTGAAACAAATATTTTTCCATATTTGTGGGAAAATTCATTAATTATTTTTTGTGCTTCTTTTATTCTTTCTTTAATGATGTGTTTGTTTCCAGCTATGAAATATTCATTTGAATTTTGATTTTTTATTAGTAAATTTATTGCTAATAATTTCTTTTTTATTGAGGAATAATATGATTTTTTCTCTGCATTTGATAATGTATTTTGATTTTGTATTTTTAAAATAATAGATATTTGTTTTGGTGTAAATATTAATGGTGAGAACAAATCTTTGTTATTTGTTATTTGGATTAATAATTTGTTATACATTATACTTTGTATGGTGTATTAATATATAAATATATTGTTTTGGTGTATTATTTATTAAATGAATATTCCGATGAAACTAAATATTCCATAAGAAATTAATGTGTTAATTACTCTGCCAGGTATTTTATTTAAATTCAAATTATTAAAAACGATTGCTCCTAATACTAAATCAGATATATATCTGGTAATTAATAATGTTGTTGCAATAAATACGTAATCAAAATTATTTAAAACATTAGCTAAAATTAATATTATTACTAATGATGGTATTGAAATTAGAGTTTTGTCATCAAATCTTAGAAATATCATTTTAATTAATATATGAAAAAATAATAGTATTAATCCTGTTTTTACAGAATAAAAATAACTTAATGTAATCATTCCAATAGTGGTGAATTTAAATGGGGAATAGTTGAATGGTAATTGTTTTTCAATAATATTTTTTATTATTTCTAATGTTAGAAAAACACAAATTAATATTGTTTCAATTATCATGTAAAAATCAAATCAGATCAAGTATATAAATGTTATTATTGCATAGTAGTTATTTATCTAAAAACATTAATTGTAGTCTATAACTTAGTATTTGACCAGTATGATGAAAAATATTTGATAAGTAGTGTTTTATTACATCTGAGCAATCTGATTTTAATAATTTATCAATCATGTCATTATATTTTATAGCTTCATTACTTATTTCATGTGGATTATCATTAAAATAGATTTTTTGGCTTAATTCATAAAATTCTTTGGCAATTTTTAAATAATTGATTTCAGTAGAAGAAAATTTATTTGATAGTTTTTTTAAGAATAATAATTCATCACCAATTCTTTCTTGAGTTTCTATTACAAGATAATTCAGTAATGCTGTTTGTCCTTCATATAATCTTTTTGAAATGTATCTTCTACAATAATTACATAATTTATTATTTGTTTTTTCTAAACTTTCTAATGATTCTTGATTTTCAATTGATTCAAACATGGAATTATTTATTCTAAATATTCTTCTAAACATAATGTCATAGTTTCCTTCTTTTATTTCTGCTACACTTTTAATTATTGCTTTGTTTTTATGCTGTTCAATTATTTCATATCCAATTATATTTTTAGAAATTATTTTATGCACTTGGTTTATTAACTGAGGATCAGAATAAGTGATTTCAATTTCAGTTACACCTTGTCTATATAATGAATGAATGTATTTTTGAAGAATGTTTTTGTATTTGTCTAAATAAATGGTTTCTTTTTTTTCTTTATCGACGGGTTTTGCAGTAATTATAATCTCTGGCTCATGTTCTTTTATGAAAACTTCATTTCCTGCCTTTAAATTATATTTATCTAACCACTTTTTTGGTAGGGTGACGGTTAAAGCATTATTTCCTTGTTTGACTAGTTTTCTTTTCATTTTTATGAATTATAATTAATAGTTATATAAAAATATTTTGTTATTATATAATTATAGAATAAAGTAATATAAGTTTGTTACTTTTGTTAATTAAATTAATTACTCGGTAGTGGTCAAACATTAAAGGATTTGGATAATAAATGAAATTTTGAAAATAAAAATGATATTAACTTTACCAGATCCTGGGACAACAAATAATTTAGAGGAGAAAATAAGAATTTTTTATCCAGGAGGAATTACAAACTCTAGAAAAATTAGAATAGGGTATTCTGCAAGAGAAAAATCATCTCTTAAATTTGAAAGAAGTATTGAAGTAGATCTTAAAAATAATAAAATTGTTCCTTATCCAAATATGATTATAGCTCAAACATTTAAAACTTCAAATATGCTTCATTTCGAAGAAGATGAAATTTTGGAAGAATTAGATGATTTAACATATGTGCAAAAATGGGAAGGATTAATTGGTTATAGATCCAATTCAGGTGTGGAATTAAGAGAAACTACATTTGTTTCTAATTTTTTTAAGTGTAAAAGATCAGATCCTGAATCAAAATATATGAGAAGAGTAATTGATAGAAATGAATATGGGTTAATAGAATATGGGAATACAAAAGATATGAGTTTTATTCAATCAACACTAGAAAGATTATCAGAAGAATTGAAAAATAAAGAAATAAAAACAGTTCAGCAATCTGGAACTGGACTTATTGATAAAGAAAAAACAAGAGAAGCAAATGAAGGTACAATAACGTATTTAGAAGAAAAATTAAAATATGCTATATTAAAACAAAAAGAAAAAGGGGAGAACGATCCTCTTTTTGGATATGAATTTTCAGGTATGGGTGCATTATCAGCAGCATATAGTCATCCATGGTATAATAATATAGAAATGAATTATTCATTAGTTTTGAATTTGAAGAAAGATGGAGATACCAAAAAAGTTGTTATTATGAAACCTAATCAAAATCAAATTCTTTCAGAAAGGTTAAGTAAAGAATACAGTGGAAAAAGATTGAATACACAAGTAGGGTTTGATAAAGATACAGGACAGAGAAAGTTTTCGCCAAGAGTATTCTATGAAGGAAATCCATATGTGGTTGTTTTAGCACATAATGATTTACCCGATAATGTAATCTCAAGTACATTAAAATTATTTTATGAATAGTACTTATATTCCATTTCTGCAAAACTTTTATAAATAATTTCACAATACTAATTTCTCTATGAGTCAGGATAAATACTCTACATTTTCTGTAATTATTATCTAATGATGGCCTTTTTTTAGGACAAAATTTTAGATGAACAGATAGTTAGATTTGTCATTTATTCTAGATTCAATAAAATTAAGGTGATAAAATGATTGAGAAATACGATCCTGTAAATGAAGAAAAAAATATATTAGAATTCTGGAATGAAAAAAACATAAGACAAAAATCAAAAGATAAAGGAAATAATGGAGAACCATTCTACTTTTTAGATGGACCACCTTATACTTCTGGTAAAATTCATTTAGGAACTGCTTGGAATAAATCTCTTAAAGACATGGTTACAAGATATAAGAGAATGCAAGGTTTTGACGTGTGGGATAGAGCAGGTTATGATATGCATGGTCTTCCAACAGAAGGAAAAGTACAGAAAAAACTTGAATTAAAGACTAAAGAAGATATTCTGAAATTTGGTCTTACAAAATTTATCAATGAATGTAGAGATTTTTCTGTAACAAATCTTTTGCAGATGAATAAGGATTTTAAGAGATTAGGTGTATGGCTTGATTTTGATAATGCATATCAAACTATTGCAAATGAATATATTGAAGGAACATGGTGGCTTGTAAAAAAAGCACATGAGAAGAAAAGATTATATGAAGGTCAGATGACTATGACTTGGTGTGGATCATGTCAGACATCACTTGCAAAACATGAATTAGAGTATTATGACGTGAAGGATAAATCAATCTATGTCAAATTTCAGGTAAAAGATAAACCAAATGAATATTTAGTGATCTGGACAACAACACCATGGACAATTCCATTCAATTTAGGAGTTATGGCAAATCCAGAAGTTGATTATATCAAAGCTAAAGTTGGTGAAGAAACTTGGATTTTAGCAAAAGATTTGGCAGATGATGTTATTAAAGAAAAGGCAGAAAAGGATTATGAAATTCTAGAAGAATTAAAAGGAAAAGATCTGGAAGGTCTGCAATACACTCATTTTATGGAAGATGAATTAAGTCATCATTATGAAGATATTAGAAAAAAATCCAAAAAATGTCATGTAGTCGTTATGTCTGAAGAATATGTAACAACTGAAGCAGGAACTGGACTTGTACATATGGCTCCAGGAAGTGGTCCTGAAGATTATGAAGTTGGACATAGAGAAGGGATAAAACCATTAAATACAGTTGATGAGACAGGCTATTATTCTGATGATATGGGTTCAATGTCAAAATGGCATGTCAAGAAAGATAATGAAAAATTCATTGAAAAAATAGAATCTTATGGTAGTTTAGTAAATATCACTCCAGTTAATCATGATTATGCCCATTGTTGGAGATGTAGAAATCCAGTACTTTATAGGACAACAACTCAGTGGTTCTTTAAAGTTGAAGATATGATACAAAACATGAGAAAAGTTAATAGTGAAAAGATGAACTGGATTCCAAATTGGGCAGGAGAAAATCAATTTGATTCATGGCTTGAAAATCTTAGAGATAATGGTATAACTCGTCAGAGATTCTGGGGAAGTCCTCTTCCGGTCTGGAAATGTCAAAAATGTAAAGATTATGTAGTTGTAGAATCAAGAAAAGATCTTGAATCATTAAACGCATCACATATACCTGAAGATTTGCATAAACCTTGGATTGATGATGTAACAATTCCTTGTAGATGTGGTGAGACAAAAAATAGGATTCCAGATATAATGGATGTTTGGATTGATGCAGGAGTAGATTCTTGGGCATCATTAGGATTTCCGCATGATGACACATTATTTAAGAAGTTTTTCCCAGCTGATTTCATAACAGAAGGAAAAGATCAGATTAGAGGTTGGTTCAATCTTTTATTCGTTGCTTCAATGCTTGGGATGGATGATATTTCATTTAAGAATTGTTATATGACTGGTTTTATCAATGATGCAAGTGGAAGAAAAATGTCAAAGAGTGTTGGAAATGTAATAAGTCCAAATGAAGTGACAGATAAATATGGTGCTGATACATTTAGATATTATGCAGTAGGAGCATGTAATCCTGGACTTGACCTGAATTATAATTTTGATGATGTAGAATTAAAGAGAAGAAATCTAAACATTTTATGGAATCTTCATAATTTTGTAATGGATCTTTCAAAAACTATTGGGAAAAATCCTTCAAAAATTGATGCAAAAATATTAGATAATGCATCAGACGAAGAAATATATATGTTATCAAAGATTAATTCTACGATAAAGACTGCAACTGAAAAATTTGATAATTACAAATTAAATGAAATTCCTTCAATAATTGAAGAAGCTTATATGGAACTATCACGGTCATATATTCAATTAGTCAGAGAAAAAGCTAATTTAGGAACTGATGAAGAAAAGGAATTAGTACTTTATATTGTCTATAATGTAATGATGGACACAATAAATATGCTTGCTCCAATTGCACCGTTCATAAGTGAGATGATATATCTAAATTTCAAAGAAGAATTTGGATTAGTTGAAGAATCATTGCACCTGTATTCATGGCCTAAATATGATGAAAGTAAAATTTTACCAGAAATCGAAGCAGAATATAGTCATATAAAAGACATTATTCAAGGAATTTTAGGAGCTAGGCAAAAAGCAAATATTGGCGTTAGATGGCCAATGCAGACAGTTATAATTGAATCAACTGATGATTCATTAAAAAGTGCTGCCTTGAAGTATAAAGACACAATACTTAGTCATACAAATATCAAGACTATGGATATAATTGATAAATTTGAGGAAGCAAAAGTTACAGTAAAAGTCAATTATAAAGCATTAGGACCTGATTTTGGAGCAGATGCACCTAAAATTATAGGAGCACTTACAAAAGAGAATGATACTGCAATAATTTCCAAATTAAATGCAGGTAATTTTTCAGTTCTTGTTGATGGTAAGAAATTTGAATTGACAAAAAATCATTTTACAATGGAAAAAAGCTGTCCTGATAACTATAAGATTGCACAAATTTCAAATTTCCATGTATATCTTGATACAAACACGAATCATGAATTGATAAGTGAAGGATATACAAGAGAAATCATGAGAAGAGTTCAGCAGTTAAGAAAAGAACAGAATCTTGTAAAGACTGATGTCATTTCATTATATATTCAAGCAGTAGATGAATTAAAAGAGCATATAATTGGTCATGAAGAAACAATCAAGAAAAAAGTTGGTGCTTCATCAGTTAAGATATCTACGGAAACTGCAGGTGATGGATACAGGGTAGGAGATAATGGAAGTATCAAAGGTCTGAAATATAATTTGTATTTTAATGTAGAGTAAGAGTTTTGTTTTATTTTTTTTAAATTATTTTATTTTTAAGTTTTTTTGTATTATTATTATTATTATTATTATTATTATTTCTGAAGTTATTCTAATGAATATAATTATGTGATTTTTTTATTACAATTTGGCAAGTGCAAACACTTGCCTTTATAGAAATGAATTTACTAAAAGTAAATTCATTACGTAGTGATACAACTAAAGTAAGAATGTACTTTTAAAAAGATTCAATTTAACAAAATTAAGAACTCAAGAATTAACTTTTATTTCTTTTGCGTTATCTTTGTTTGTCAATATGTTTGCTAGTTGTCTAGGGATGTTTACGATGTCTCCAATATTATATGGGCCATAAATTGTTAGATCTTCTCCATAGAATTTTGGTACATCTTTTGTAAGTCTAATAGTTATGTTTTCAGTAGAATTATTAGTATTTGTTGTGTTTTGGTTATTAGAGTTATTGTTTTGATTATTATCATTATTGTTATTTCCATTATTATTGATGTCTGAATTATTTTGTTTTGGATTAGGTGTATTGTCAATTGTTGGTTGAGGCATTTTACCATTTACAATTGGAAGGATTAAGTTTTCTCTATTGTCAATTAGAATTGTTTCTATTTTTTGAAGTAACTTTCTTTCTTCTTCTAAAATGTTTTCAATATTATTAATAGGTTCTTTTACGGACATTTTTGATCTAAGATATGCAAGTTCAAGAATTTTTTTTTCTCTTTTTTCTAAAAGTTCTTTGTATAATCTTCTTATGTTATTTATTTGTTTTTTTGCATATTCTTTTTTACCTGAAGACATAGAGACTCTATCTTTTTTGAATATTGAAATTTTGCTTTTTAGATATGTAACAAACATTTTATTTATATCAGAATCAAGTTTTGCTAAATTGCTTTCTTGTTTTTCTTTTCTAAGTATATCATACAATGTTTCATAAGTCAATATTGAGTCTTCTGCCATAGTTTTTAGAAAAATATTGAGAGCTTATAAAGATTTAGTTAAATTTTTTTTAGAAATGAATAACTCTCCATTCAAATGCCTTTTTCAATCTGTATAATCCACCAGTAATTAGCAAGAAAGCCATAACATATTCAATTATATTATCAATAACAGGGATTTGTGTTATATTAAATTTTTGAAGTAAATAAACTACTCCAGTTCCAATCATTATTAATGCAATAAAAAAATTTTTCATAAATGGGGATCCGTGTCCTGCTGCTTTTTCTTTTATTTTTCCTGGGTCCATATTAAATAGATTAATTCAATACTAGTTTATATAATTTTCTTTCTCTGGTCTTCAAATTTTGGAAATTTTTTATGTTGGGTTTTGCTGTAAATGTCTTATTATTTTCTTTATTCTGTCCTCTATATTTATAAATGAAAAACATAAATTTATAAAGGGTAAAAACAGAATTAGTATGTTATCGGGGGTGTAAGAGAGTTACGTTTTAAGTTAGATTTATCTATCTAATTTGTAACTATTCTTATCCACTTTATAGACTAAAATAGGTGATGGAATCATGAGAATTACAAAAGAAATATTAAAGAAAGTCAGTATGGAATTTGGTGGTGAACCAGGTTGGATTGTTGTTGATTATTTAAGAGGAAGGGAGAATATTTCTGAATTCAAGATTGAAGAGGATACTGGAATTGAAATTCACTTAGTTAGATCAATATTATACAAGCTTAATGGTGAAAATTTAGTTACTTATATGAGAAAAAAAGATCCAGTTAAAGGATGGTATATAAGTTATTGGACAACGAACACTAAAAGATTTAAGGAAGTATTTGAAAAAATGCAATTTGCAAGAATGGACAAATTAAAAGAAAAATTGCAGAAAGAACAGGAATACAGAGATGGTCTTTACATCTGTCCAAATCTTTGTTCAAGATTGCCATTTGATATAGCAATGGATTATAGTTTCAAGTGTCAGGAATGTGGAAGTGTCTTGAATCAACAGGATAACTCAAGAACAATCGAGAACCTTAAAGGTATGATTGCAGAGTTAAAAGTAGTAGTTTAGTTTTTATTATTCTTTTTAATTTTTCTATTATTTATTATTGTTAATTGTACTTAATATAGAAATATAATAAAAATAAAATAAAAAAATTAAATGTTTTTTAAAATATCTTCTGCAAATTTTCCAATTACAGGTAATAATTTTTCTTTTCCATTTACTGCACTTATAAGTCCAAGAACAGCAAGTATTATTATTGCAAGATTAAATAATGGAATTATTGTCCAGCCAATTAATGGTACTAGTCCAAGAGCAAAACTTCCTGCAAACGATACTATAATTAGAAATAATGCTTGTCTTACATGAAACGCTACAAACTTATTTTTTTTCATTTTTTCTTCTGCGAAATACCATATTATTCCAATAAGAAAATATGATAACATTGCACATACTTTACCTTCTTCAGCACTTTTTTTATCTTTAGTCATAAAAACACCCCACTATAAATATTGTAATTGTTATATTATTTAGATATATAAAAGTTTTTAAATTTATTATATTAATAAAAATAGAAAATAAAAAAACTAACTTCTGATGATATTCAAAATTTCATCTCGTTTCTCTTCCATTAATTCTTTAGTATCAGCTTCAAGATTTAATCTAAGAAGTGGTTCAGTATTAGATGGTCTTACGTTAAAC
>JABHHN010000089.1 GCA_018671515.1 archaeon
TATGCACTTCCTCAATCACCACAATTATATAAACAAATTTTGATGGTTTCAGGACTAGACAGATACTTCCAGTTTGCTAGATGTCTTAGAGATGAAGATTTAAGAAGCGATAGACAACCAGAACATACTCAAATTGACCTTGAAATGAGTTTTGTAGAAAGAGAAGATGTGTTTGTAATAGTTGAAGGACTTATGAAAGCTATGTGGAAAGAAGTAAATAATGTTGATATTGAAACACCATTTCCTCAAATTTCATGGCATGATGCAATGAATAGATTTGGTTCTGATAAACCAGACCTTAGATTTGAATTAGAATTTAAAGATGTAACAGAACTGATGAAAAAATCAGATTTCCAAGTCTATAAAAATGTCATAAATGATGGTGGAGTAGTCAAATGTTTACAAGTTCCAAAAGCTGCTGAGAAATATTCAAGAAAACAAATTGACAAATTAATTGATCTAGCAAAAACACATCATGCTAAAGGTCTTTCATGGATGAAAATAATAGATGGAAAACTTGAAAGTAACATTGTGAAATTTTTTAGTGAAGATACACAAAAAGAACTTATAAAAGCTATTGATGGTAAAGATGATGATTTATTATTATTTGTTGCTGATAAATTTGAAGTTGCTTGTAATTCATTAGGTCAAGTCAGACTTAATGTTGCAAAAAAAATGGATTTAATTCCAGATGGTGAATGGAAATTTGCATGGATTATTGATTTTCCTCTTTTCGAATGGAATGAAAATGAAGATAAATGGGATCCAATGCATCATATGTTCTGCAGTCCTAGAGATGAATGGATTGACAAAATGGATGAAGACCCTGGAAAAGTCATTTGCAACCAATATGATTTGGTCCTAAATGGAATGGAATTATGTTCTGGTTCAATTAGAATAACAGACCCAAAATTACAAGAAAAAGTAATGGATATTGTAGGATTCCCAAAAGAAGAAGCAAATGAAAGATTTGGTTTCTTACTTGATTCATTTAGATACGGTGCACCACCACATGGTGGAGTAGGTTTAGGATTTGATAGAATTGTTGCTCTAATGAATGGTTATACTGATATAAGAGAAGTAATTGCATTTCCAAAAAACAAACAGGCACAATGTCCAATGGATGGAAGTCCTTCTGAAATTCCTGACAGACAACTAAAAGAATTGAATATAAAACTGGACTTTGTTAAGAAAAAAAATAAAGAATAAAAAAATTTATTTTTATTTATTTTATATCTTTTACTTCATAAATATTTGCAATCTTTCTTGATGCAATATATAGACTTGCAATTGCATTAGACAATGAAGCTTGAGATTTATGTGTATTTTCTTTTGCCAAAACACCTAATCTCGTGTCAATTTTATTTTTCAACCCATTTGTTGCATCATATAATTTAAAGAAATCTTGTTCATCTCCTATTTCTAATCTTTCTTCTATTCCTAATTTTTCAAGTGTATAATTTAGATTTCCTACTGGATTTTTGTAAAGTGAAGCCTCGTTTTCTTGTCTTTTTTTATTTTTTCCTTCATTCCAACTATCTCTTGCTGAATCATAATTTTCTTCTATTTTTGTAAGAAGATCTGAATATGTTGTATTTGCTCCATTTAATCCAAAAACAAAAACACCTTTTAATAAATCAGCATCTAAATTTGTATCTGAAAAATATTTAGTATCTACTAATTTTGCTAATCCTTCATATCCTTTTTTTGTTGTTTTTTCAAATAATTCAGAAAATGCAGTTTGAAAATAGTTTGATTCTGTATTTGAATTATATGCTTTATTTTTTTTAGAATTAACAAGCATTTTTGTTAAATTTTTAACAGCACTCCTACCTTCTTCATATATTGGAGTTTTATTCATTTCTGCTTCAATTTCTGCTATTTGTTCTTCTCTTGTTTTTATTTTTGTTTGTGTCATTTTTATCACTCCTGTTTGTATTGATTATTTGTATTGATTACGAGTATTGCTCGTTTGTATTGATTATCAATACTGATAAGTTATATTTAAAGCTTTTTATTTTTCACTTAAAGAGAATGAAAAAATTATTATAGACGATACATCGATAATTATTTTTATCAATTTGATTTGGTTGAACGATAATATTGCATAAAACTACATATATTTAAATATAAGATAAGTTTAACACTGATTACCGAAGGTATCTAAATTGGCCGCAATAAGCAAACAAATACTATATAAAAACATACTAAAACACCTTAAAACTAATCCTTATGGGCTTTCTTCTACCGACCTTGCAAGAAATCTGAATATAAATAGAATGACTTTAGTCAAATATCTCAATATAATGCAGGCAAATGGCCTTATTGAATATAGAAACATTGGAATGGCAAAAGTTTGGCATATTACCTCAAAATATGATCTTATAAATTCAATTTTAAGAGGAGAATCTGCACCAATACAGGCAATAATTGCAGGCCAACACATAAAAATTAGAAATGAAATGGGAGATATGATTCCTCTTTCTCTATTTAGAGTCATAAAAGCAGCACTTTCACTCTCTAAAAATCCTTCTAAAACACAATATGAAGCAGGTCAATTAGTAGCTAAAAATAGCATTTATGTCAATCAAGATTTAAATGCAGAATCTGCAATAAAAACACTTGCAAGAGTTTTTATTGGTCTTAGGCTAGGTATAATTCTTCCTTTGCAAGTAAGCCCTTCTTTTTGGGTGTTAAAACTTAATGAATCTGCAACATCACATGGTACTGGAGTAAAGGGTAATTCACTATGTCATTTTGAAGCTGGTGTTATTTCAGGAATAATTTCTAAATCTCTTGGAATAAATGCAGTTGTAAAAGAAACAAAATGTATTGGTACAAACCATCATCATTGCGAATTCGCAGTGAAATTTACAAAGAAGTGATTAAAAATGACGACTCTTTCAGATCCAGATTTAATATTACTTATTGAAGCTTATGTACAAGGGTCTATTACTGGAAGAAAAAAAGCTATTGAATTAGGAGTAAGAAAAACTAGAATTGAAACTCTTGCAAATTCTACTGCAAAAAAGTTTAATCAAAGTGGTAGTTTATTAAGTTTAACTAATTGGTTAGATACTACATTCAAAAAAGAAGAAGATAAACTATTATCATTTGCCCAAGAACAAGATATGTTATGGGGTGGTAAAAATGCAAATTTCTTCTACACTGCATTTGATAATTCATTTGGTCAAGGAAAACCATATGCAACTTCTTCATTTTTAGAAGAAAAAGTTCTAGAAGATAATATATATTTAGGAGCTACTTTAAAAAGTAAATTACAAGCTAAAGCACCAAAAACTGATGAATTAACATACAGAAATCTTCTTGATTTAATTAAAGAAAATTATGATACTGCCAGAGCAGGCACATATGATAGTACTACTCCAAGTATTGAAGATAAATTGAAATCATTTACTGAAATAGCTAGTGGTTTAGGTTCAAAAATGAAATTTGATTTTGACAAAGATCAAGATTTCTTTAAACAATATGATGAACATGCAGATGAAAAATTTGGAAATTTAACAAAAGCCTTTGTTTTAAGTCAAACAGTTAAAGCATATGCAACAATACTAACAATTGACCCTGAAAATGAAATTGCTAATAAAGCAGTAAGAACTGGTCTTGCTAGATTATATCTCGCATCTCGTGATATTGCACAAATGTATGCTGTTTCAAGTGCTGACATAAAATAATCATATTTTTATATTCTTAATTCTCCCTAACATTTCATGATAGAAGTTTATGAATATAGTAAAGGTAAAATCATTGAAACAGATTTTGAAAATTTATCAAATA
>JABHHN010000090.1 GCA_018671515.1 archaeon
AGGAAATTATGATTATTTTGATGTTAAAAGAAAATATGATTATTGGCAACAAACTAGATTGAAATCATGGTAGATTTAAAAGATACTCCACCCTTTAGGGTGGAGAGTATCATTTATTATGAAATTAATTTATCTTTCACTTTTTATTTTATTAATTATAGTTTCTTGTGAGAGAAATGAAGGTGTGGAATCTGATGATTCATCAATTGAAATTCTAGATGAAGAACAATTAGAAGAAATAAACGAAGATAATAAAAGAATAGATAGTAAACTTTTTTTAAACGATAATTTTGCAAAAATAGAATCTTTAAAAGAATCAGAACAACAATTTTTTTTTGAACCAAGAAGAAAATCACAGGATAATCCTAATGCAATTTATGTAGGACAAAGGATGTATGCAATAACATCTTCTATTTCAGAAAAAACAATTTTACAAACAAGTAGGGCAGGTCCTTGTATTATATTAATTTTATACGATTCTAATTCAAAAATAGGTATTCTTGCACATATAGACTCGGGAACATTAATACTTGAAAGTATGAATAATATATTAAATGAATTATTTCATTTAGGTGCTGATCTTCAAAATTTGAATGCAAAATTATTTGGAGGTTGGATAACTGATTCAAATGGAGATTATAGGACTTCAGAAGATATAATTAATTATTTAAAAGAAATATTTATTGAAAAGTCAATTAAACTAGTAGAAGAAGACACTTTAAATTATGAACAAAATGATTTTCTGACTGTTGAAGATTTATCTCATGGAACAAGAATACAATTTTTCACAGCAAAAATATTTACAAGAGATCCAGATACTAATGAAGAATATGAAACTAATTTTGGTGAAGCAACAGATTATTATGAAATTTCTGAAAGTATTTGTCCTTTTTGTGAGGATATTGAAGATAAAGATGCGTTATATTATTGTAATCAGATAAAAGAAGATAATGAATTGAATTTTCCGTGGGTATATAAGGAAAAATATGGTGGTACTATCTGGCACAAAGGTATAATCGATGAAACTTGTTATATGTATAAAAATCTAGAAAACCCAGATGAAAAATATGGTTTTTGGAAATGTCAATATTATAAGGAATTAACAGATGAAGAAAAAGAAATAAAAGAAATGGAAGAAATAATTATAAAAACTAGAGATGAAAGAAAAGAAACACCATTATTTAGACATCCTCAATCTTTGACACCCTGAAAACAAAGATTTTATTAACTCAATTCATTTTAAAGAGGTATATGAAATTCAAGCAATTTACTCTAGACCCATTTCAAGAAGCAGCAGTAGAATCTATCGACAATCAAAATTCAGTTGTTGTAAGTGCAGCAACAGGTACAGGAAAGACACTTATTGCAGACTATGCAATTGATAAACTCCTAAAAAAAGGAAGAAGAGTAATCTACACTGCCCCAATAAAAGCATTATCAAATCAGAAATATAGAGATTTTAAAGAAGAATATGGTGAAGAAAATATTGGTCTTGTAACTGGAGATGTAACAATAAATCCCAAAGGAAATGTTCTTATTATGACTACAGAGATTTATAGGAACATGCTTCTTGCAAAAGATACAATAATTGATTTTGTTGATTATGTAATATTTGATGAAATACATTTCATAAATGATATTGAAAGAGGAATAATTTGGGAAGAATCTATAATATTTTCACCAAATAGGATAAGGTTTCTTTGTCTTAGTGCAACAATTCCAAATGCAGAAGAATTTGCAGAATGGATTGAAAGCATAAAAGAACACAAAGTAGATGTTGTTAGATATGAAAAAAGAGCAGTTCCATTAAAGCATCATGTATATGATACAATAATGGGTGTTACTGATATCGAAAAAGTCATACAGACTGAAAATTATCCAGATTATGATCATTTTTTTAAAAGTAAAAAAAAGAAAAGAAGGCAGAAAAAAGCACAAGTAAATCTTCCTCAACATTATAATTTAATAAAAGATATACAGAAGAATCTTCCAGCAATATTTTTTGTATTTTCAAGAAAAGAGACAGAAAAAAAGGCAGAAGAAGCATCAAAAAAATTCAATTTTTTGACAGATAAAGAAAGAAGAGAAATATCTGAACTTGCAAATGAATTAATATCACCTGAATATAGATCACTTGAATCAATAATAAAATTAAAAGCAGTTCTAAATAAAGGAATTGCATTTCATCATGCAGGAGTTCTTCCTAGAGCAAAAGAATTAGTTGAAGTATTATTTGCAAAAGGAATGATAAAAATTCTTTATGCTACAGAAACATTTGCAGTAGGAATTAACATGCCTGCAAAATCAGTCTGTTTTTCATCTGTGTATAAATATGATGGAATAAATTTTAGGAATCTATTCACAAAAGAATATTTTCAAATGGCAGGTCGTGCTGGAAGAAGGGGAATTGATGATCATGGTGATGTATATATCATGCTTGACCGAAACAGAGATGACTTTAGAAAAATAAAGCAGTTGCAGACAAAAGACATCGAACCAATCCTATCACAATTCAGGTTGACATACAATACTGTAATAAACATGATGGGAAATTATGATGAAGAGATGCGTAACTGGATTTTAGCTCACAATTTCTATACTTATCAAAGAAAAAAAGAAAAAGCATCTGCAAATATAAAAAATGCTTTTAACAATAAAGTAAGAAATCTTGAAAAATTAGGTTTTATAGAAGAAAATAAACTTACAACAAAAGGATTATTTGCTAGAAGAATATATGATCAGGAAATATTAGTCACAGAATTATTTACTGGTGAATTCTACAAAGAATTAACTGATGAGCAGATGGTGGTGCTATGTGCCGCAATAATATATGAATTTGATAGACGTAATGAATTTGATATGGATTCAATGAAAAATGAGTCAAGAGATCTTATAAAAAAAATAGGTCAATATGATGATACATTGTTCAAATATCTGACAAAACTTCATGTTAAAAAGATGTATAAATTATTTTCTTCATTTGCAAAAGAAGATGAATTTAAAGACATTTTAAATTACACAAATTTGGCAGAAGGAGATCTAATCCGTTTATTTAGAAGAACAATTGATTTGATGCGTCAAATACGAAATGCAACAGAAGATATTGATCTAGAGGATAAATGTTCGCAGTGTATTAGAAGTATTCAAAAGACTCCAATTAAAGTAGAGTTTTAGAAGGGATTTTTATTTTTTTATTCTCATTTTAAATTAATTAAAAATAAAAATTAAAAATGTTTATTCAATAGAATCCAATAATTCTTCTATAACTTCTTCAAATGCAGCATATGGCTGTGCACCTTTTAGTTGCATTGCTTCCATTTTATTTCCAGATTCACTTAATCCAATAAAAAATCCAGGTGTACCTCTATTGCCAGCATTAGTACCATCTTCCATATCTTCATCAACTTCGTCTTCCATATCATCATCATTTAAACATTCTTCAAAATCATTTAAATCTAAATTTAAGTCATCAGCCCATTCTAAATAATTTTCTTCATTTAAATCATGTTGATTTTCAAATAAAGTATAGTGATAATTCCAAAATTCATCTTGTTTTCCTGCACATTCAGAAGCAATTGCAGAAAGTTTTGCTTGTGGGTGGAATGCAAGTGCATAATCTCTAAATACATACCTAACTATGCCCTCATCAATATATTCATCCATTAATTGTGGTAATGTATCATCAAAGAATCTTTTACAAAATGGACATTGATAATCACCAAATTCTATTATTGTAATTGGTGCATTGTAATCTCCTTTGACATTATCATCATCTATTCCAATTAACACTTCTGTAGGTTCTGGTGGTAAGGGTTTTTCTTCTGGTTTAGGAATTATAATTTCTTCACCATCCATTGCTCTTAAAATAGCTGTTTTAAAACTTTCATAAGGTTGAGCACCAACTAATTTTTGACCATTTATGAAAAAACTAGGTGTTCCACTTATTCCTCTCTTTTGTCCATCCTTAAAATCATCTTCAACATCATCTTTATAATCTCTATCATCTATACAATCTTCAAATTCATCTATATCAAGATTAAGATCATCTGCCCATTTTAAATACATTGATCTGCTGAATTCTCTTTGGTTTTCAAATAATATATCGTGGAATTGTGTAAATTTACCTTGGTCTCTTGCACATTCAGATGCTTCAGCAGATGATTGAGCATTTTTATGAAATGAAAGAGGGAAATGATTGAATTCAAATTTTATTTTATTTCCAAATTCATTTTGTAATTTTTTTATAATTGGGTATGCTTTTCCACAAAAAGGACATTCAAAATCACCATATTCTTCTATAAGAACTTTTCCTTCAAAATCAATGATTATTTCATCATCATCATCATTATCTTCTGCTTCTTCTTCATTATTTTCATCATTGCCTTCATGTTTATCACAAATCCTATTTTTATTTTTATCAAGACAACATTTTGTTTCAAATCGAATATATGGTTTATTGCATACGAATTCTTCAATAATTTCTTCTTCTATTTCTTCCTCTTCTTCTTCTTCTTCAATTATTGATTCATCTTTATCACATATTTTATTATTTTCAATATCTAAACAACATCCTTCTGCATGTCTCATATAAGGTCTATTGCAAATGATATCATTTAATTCTTCATCAATTTCTTCTTCTATTGGTTCATTGTTTACAGGTATAGTTGCTTGAAGTAGTTTTTCATCTAAATCACAAATTTTATTTTCATTTGCATCTAAACAACATCCACTAGCATGTCTTATATATGGGTTTTCACAAGAAATGACTTGTTCAGCTAATCTTGCAACATCTTCTTCACTTACTTTGCTTAAATCAACTTCTTCACAACTAGATATTAATATGGTTACTAGAAATAACATTATTAGGATTTTTTTCATTTTATATACCTCAAATAAGAAATAGTGAATTAAATATTTTATTTAAATATATCCGAATATAATAAAAAAAAGTAGCGAGGGAAAGATTTGAACTTTCGACCTGCGGGTTATGAGCCCGCCGAGCACTCCTGGCTGCTCTACCTCGCTGTCCTATCGGAATCGGGTTTGATATATAAATTTGTCCATTTTTTTAGCAAAATATATATACTAAATAATAAAAATAAGTTATATTATATTTGAGGTGAAAAATAATGGGTGATTGTATGCCAGCATGTAAAGGAATGAAATTGATGATTTTTGGAGGGTTGTTAATCGTAAATGAAATATATTGGGGTTATCCTTGGGCAACATTTTTTGGAGCACTGTTAATAGTTAAAGGTCTTATGGTTCTGCTTTTTAAAGGAAAATGTGGATGTAATAAAGATAAATGTTGTAAACCAGAAGAAAAAAAGGAAAAAAAAGAAACATCTAAACCTAAAAAGAAGAAATAAGTCTTTTTATTTATTACTTTATTTTGTTTATTCTCTATTTTATTATTAAAAAACATAAAGCATTTAAACATTTTATAGTTCTAAAAACTTAAAATTAAGCCGCGGTCGCTTAGTCTGGCTATAGCGGTAGATTGCTATCGGCGTGTAAAGTCGATTAGAAACTTACTATAGCCTACAAACATCTACTGTCCTTCGGGGCACGTGAGTTCAAATACCTTCAAGAGAAATCTTAAGGATTGAAAGTCTCACCCGCGGCGCTTTCTTTTCTTGAACAACGTAAAGTTAAACTCAAAGACAAGACATTATGTGCAATACTCAAACAGACTTCTTAAAGATGATAAGACAATATTACGACCGAAGTATTTTCGCAAATGGTTATCTAAATACAACTTCATTAATTTTATCTATTGCATAAATACAGCCAGGGTCTTCAAAGATTTTAGTTTTATTATTGAGATTAATCGTGTATTCTATTATACTGTCATAGTTTTGAGGTTCTTCACAATTATCATTTAGAATTGTAGATAAATATTTTTTTAAATCTTCTACTTCAACTTTTTCTATGCTCCAATTTTTATCTTCAAATCCTGTTTTAACTATGAATCCAGAATCATAGATTGTGGTAATACTTCCACAGACTTCATCTGGTTCTTCACAATATCCACCTTCTATAATTTGGATAAAAAAATCATTGTCAATTTTTTTCTTATTATCATTATTTAGATTAGAACAATTTGAAATTAAAAGTAAAAATAAAATGAAAAATAAATTTTTTATAATATTTTTTTTATTCATTTTTGATTAATAACCTTAAAATATCCCAAAATACAAATATTGCAAATATCATAAATAAAGGTCTTAATGCAATTAATAATATACTAATAATAATAGTAATTATAGCTTTTCTAATATATTTTTTTCCAAAAACAAAATACCCAATACCTGGAAGCATTAAATTTAGTAAAAGTGCTACACCTAAATTTGTTTTTGTAGTATTAATATTTGTAAAACCAAAAAGTTTTATTTTTGAATTATCATGTTCTGGATTATTTGAATGTGTGTGTTTTTTACTATCATCACTACTATGTTTTTTCATATGACTAATGTCCTTTGACAGATTTTTGTGCTCTTTATTGTTATCTTTTTTAATACTTTTTGATCTTTCCTTTTTATTTAGGTGTTTTACAATAAAATAAATAATGATGCCTATAAGTCCTAACCATAACCAAGGTATTTTGTTTTTTTCTTCATACATATTTACAAATTGTAAATTAGTTAGATCATCATTTTTTGGAGGTTTATATGCAGTTCTTAAAATTTTTCCTTCATCAATATCACAAATAGAATTTCCATCTTTATCTAGACAACAAGCAGATCCAACAAGAATATATGGTTTGTTACAAACAACATCTTGTGCAACTACAAAGATTGATGTTAGTATTAATGTAATTAAGATTATTTTTATTGTTTTATTCATTTTTATCATTCTCATCATTTAAATTTATTATTATTATTCAATTGAATTATAAATCATTTTTCCCATTTCAACTCCCCATGTGTCCCAACAGTATTCAACTCTATCTTTATGTTCTTTTGGCCCACCATGTTCAGCTAGGACCATTGCTTTTCCTGTTCCAGGCAAAACAAAGGCTTTGCTCTCTTCTTCAAATCCTGCAACCATTGTACCAAATAAATGATACCATGCTCCAGTATTATCTGTTTCCCTAATTTTTTGCAAGGCGGAATGAAGAATATATGCATTTTTTTGTAGCTCTTGATCTTTATAGAGTTCATCGTTTAAATGCATTCTAAGATCCATTGAGATTTCTGGATTCTTTAGGTTTTTTTTATGTCTTGCAATTATGCTATCAAAGTACTCAGGTTGTTTATGTCTTACTTTTTCTACGTAATTTCTAAGGGAATTATGGCAAGTTAGAATTGCTTCAGATACTTTTCCATCTTCTAGTTCTAGACAAACAGTTAACAAATCACTAATAGCTAAAGGATGTCCTATTTTTTTTTGCTTCTCTAAAACCGCATCAGCAAATTTTTTTTCTCCTTTTTGTTTCCAACTTCCTTTAGTGGTGGTTCCTAAATGAAAACCTAATTGACCAGTATATAATGGGTTTAAATCTTCAGTAAAAAATTCATAATATGTACTAGAATCTTTTATGATTATTCCTTTGTATCCCTTTACACCCTTTAAAGCTTCTTCTTTTAAATTTTCTTTATTTAAAAATAAATTATAATCTTCTTTTTTTGGTCCTAATATCCAATATTTTGAACAACTTCTTTTATTTAACAAAATGCATTTACCATTAAACCAGATAAAATCTGGATCATCAGAATCACAAGATTGTCCATTTTTTGGAAAATCTTTTTTCAAATCAGATTCATCAATTTTTTCTTTATCAATTTCTTTTTGAGTAACTTCTACTCCCTTTAATAATGCATTTGATATTTCTAATTCCTCACTAAGAACAGGTTTTGTCAAAGCAATGATTTCTTCATCTGAATACCCATCAAGTTCTGGAATATCCTTAAAAAAATCATCATATTGAAAACAATAACCTCTTGCACAATTTTGCATCATTTCTTGATATTCTTTTCTTTTTTTATCTGACCTAGTATTTTCCCATGAATAGAGAATCTTTAGCATAATTTTTTGATCATCTTCATCAAAAGAAAATATTTCTTTTCCAGTGTTTCTTTCAATTAATGCTTGATTAAATGGAACACAATAACCTAATAAACCAATTGCATACCCTTCATTACAAAAACAATCATCATCACTTACACCATAATAAGCATTTTCACCACAATAAATTTTCTCACAGCCCACTGAAGTAGTATAAATTGCATAGCCTTTCACGCATTCACAAACTTTCTTTTTTTTGTTATACTCTGAATTAACACCACATTCAATAAGCATATCAGGAGTTATAGGAACACATTCCATGCTACTGTGGTAATATCCTTCATTACATCTACATTGATTACTTTCTTTTTCATACCATGAATTTGCACCACATTCTCTACCGTATCTTTTATTTTTATTATTTTCATATTCCTCTTCTGAATTTCCCAAATTATTATTGATTTCTGGTTCTGGATCATTATTAGTGTTATATTCTGGTTGAGTGTCATAATTATCATTGTTATTATTACCACATCCTGTTGAAGCCCAGTATTGTTTTTCAGGAATACAACTGCCACCAGATGAACAATAACCAGAGTCACAAAGACACTTGTTCCCACTTTTGTGAGAGTTACTTTGTGTACATCTGTAACCACTTATTGTATTCATGGCGTCCCCTGCATAATAGTGTTCAGGTTTTACACCAATTAATTCTTGATCATAACATTTCAGACAAGCATTATTGTTGTTCATTGCATCTAAGTTAGGTTTTGTCATATCAAGTTGGCTTATAACAACGGGAATAAAAATTAATATTAAAAGAACGGATAATTTTCTTATTTTTTTCATATAGATTAATGATTTATTTTAGTTGTATTTAAAATTTTTGATAATTTAATTTTTAGTTTGAATTTCATTTTTAGACGCATTAAATTTTTAAATAGATTATTTAGTATTTGCTATACAAAATAGGTATAAAATCTACTATAAATAGGTAAATGATGAGATTAAAAAAAATATGTTTTAATATATTTAATATGTCTAAAAGAAATTGAAAAATTGAAACAGGAAAATCATCTACTTCCATTTTTAGATTGGGATTAAAAAAATAATTCATTTCATTAAAGAAAGATTTTAATATTGGTGGTAATTGATTAATTTTAATTAATGGGGTGTACTTATGAAAACAAAATTAATATTAGTTATATTTTTAGTAATTTCGCTATTGTTTATTACTTCATGTAAAGAAGGGGATTTAGAATCTATGATGGAGGATTTAGTTAAAGCTGCTGCAATATATAAAAAGGCAGAGATGACCGGAAAGGTTGCATTTTGCCCAGATGATAAACCATTTAGAATGGGTGGATTATTTGGTGGTGTATGTGTTAGTAAAGAAACATTTGCAAAGTATATTGAAGTAAAACTTAAAGGATCAACTTCGTACACAGATAAAGAATTTATAACAGTAACAAAAGCGCAATTTCTTGCTGGAAAAAATAATTGTCCAGCTGATAAACCATATTATGCGAAAGGTTTCTTAATGTTTGGTGGGAAATGTATGTCTTGGGAAGAATTCCAAAAAGAAAAAGAAATTAGTATTGAGAAATGGGAGCTTAATGAAGAGGCAAAAGGACAAACTCGTTTTATTGAAAGTCCAGATTTTTGTGAACCTGGATTTTTGTATGATACTCATACTGAAATGTGTACATCAACTGACCAATGTGATCAAAATCATATGTTTTTTGATAGGGTAACTGGTGCATGTCTTTGTGAAGAAGGATATGATTCAGTAGATGATGAATGTGTATTGGAGCCAAAAAATAAAGAATGTAATTATGATAATGAATGTGGAAAACCAAGATGTTTTGGTACATATAGTAAAATGATGCCACGATGTAATGCGAGAACCTACAAATGTTACACTGAAACAGTAAATTGTCAAGAAGACTTTGGTCGAGATTATATCTGTGATAAAGCAACAGTTATGTGTGTTAAAGGATAATTAAATAATGCCAAAGAAACTATTATTTGAAATGATAATTTTTCAATGGTAAGAATTAAGAGTAAACATTATCTATTTTTTTTGTTTTAAATTTCATTTTTATAATATATTATTACATATAATTTTTTCATAAAAATAAAAAAATTTATATTTTTTAAGTGAGCAAACGAATAATCTTGTATTCTTTTAATATCCTTGAGCTTCTAAAAAACATCTGCTCCTCATTGCTTCAGTTTCAATAGATTCACAAGCTCTAGCATCTTTTCTTTCTCTAGAATAACTTAGTCTACATGTATCTGGATGACTTGCTTTATCACATATTTTGACATCATGTTTTTCTATCGCTTTTTCTTGCCAAGACTTTTGACTTCCACCAAAAAGCATAAATTCTGAAAAACCATTCCAACAAGAAGATAATGATACAAGAAGAAATAACATAAGATACAAGCTAATTTTTTTCAATTTAAAATCCCTCCATTCTAATTAACATTATTCAATTACAATTTATATATTTTATTATAGTTCATTTATTAAATAGAAATTTAATCTTTTTCTTGATATATTCTTCCATTTATAAATAAAAACCACATAAATTATAAATGACTAATAATTTCTCATGTAAATTAGGCACTTTCTAAGTATCTAAAAATATATAGTTAAGGAGAAAAAAATGAATGGAACAGTAAAATTTTTTAACCAGATGAAAGGATTTGGTTTTATAGCAGGAGAAGATAACAACGAATATTTTGTACACCAATCTGATTTACAGGATGGCGTAAGATTACAGGATAATGATGCAGTAACCTTTGAAGTAGTTCAAGGAGACAGAGGCCCTAAGGCAGTTAATGTTGGAAGAGGATCATCTGATGCATCAGCACCTGCTGAAGAAGCACCTGTTGAAGAAGAAGCTCCAGTTGAAGAAGTAACTGAAGAAGAACCTCAACCTGTTGAAGAAGCAGCACCTGCAGAAGAAGTTAAAGAAGAGTAATTTTCTTAATTTTTTATTTTAATTTTTTTATTTATTAACACTTTATTTATTCTAATTGTACCTTTTTTAGAAAATTTAATATACTTTAATAAATAATTTGTAAATTGTGGTAATAAAAGTAAAAAAGAGACCAAAATGGTTTTATTGGCCTTTTACCTATGAAGAATATTTAGAAAAGCAAGAGCCTTCAAATATACTAAATAGGATTAAGATTATAATATTTTTATTTTCATGTTTAGCTTTTTATTTGTATTCTAATGATGCTGAATCACATGTGATATTAGCTGTTATTGTAGGTGCAATACTAGGGATATTATATGCATTATATTATTACAATCAAGCAAAGTCTGGAAAAATTATTTATGAAGATTGATTTACAATTAAAAAATAGATTTTAGTTTTTAGATTTGCTTAATCCTTTCTTTAGAAATCTTAAATTAATTTCAATTCCTTCCTTTTCTGATAGTTTTTCATATTTTTCAATAAATAATTTTTTTCTCTCTGATAAGACTGCAAATTTTGTTCTTATTATATTTGGGTCTTTTATTACAGGATCATAAGGACCATCTATAAGATTCTCCTTATTTTTTATCTGTTCAAATATAAAAGGATTCATGAATGCAGCTCGTCCAATCATTATGTCACAATCAATCATATCAGTTATTTTTTTTGCAGAGACGTAATTATCTACATCTCCACTAATGATAATTGGAAATTTATATTTTCTTATAGATTTTAGCGGTTCATAGATGGCTGATTTATGATAAGAATATTTAAGTGATCTTGCATGTATATAGACTTTATCAATATCATTTTTTTCAAAAAGATCAAGGTATTTGTTTATGAAAATTTCATTTTGTGAAGTTCCAAGCCTTATTTTTACACTTGATAGTATTTTTGCTTTTTTACATACTTTTGCAAAATAATTTGTAAGTTCATCCATTAATGGTTCATTATGCAGGAGTGCCCCACATACATTTTTCATGGAACTATGTGGACAATCCATGTTTATATTTAGTTCACGTGCAAATGGTATTGTTTTTAATGCCAAATCTATCTCTTTTTTAGAAGAGACACCAATTTGAAATATTGTTTTATTAAGATCTTCTTTAAAATACTTTATTTTTTCAATATGAGAATCAAGTTTGTCAATCATAATCATTTCTGAAAAAACAAAATCTGCTCCCAATTCTAACATAAAATGTCTATATACATGATTGCTGAATTTATTTATTGGAGCTAGATAAAGTAACATTTATTAAGAGAAAAATAGATTTTAATTTAATAGTTTGGTAAGAATTATGAAAAAAATTAAAATATTTCTTAAAATACTTAAAAATTGACCCTTATTTCCCATAACCTTATATAATAAGGTAAAACCCCAATTTATATAGGTGTAAACAAATGAAATTTTCAGAATTAAAAATAATAGATCCATTACTTAAGGTACTAGGAGAAGAGGGTTATGAAACTCCAACTCCAATTCAAGAACAGGCAATACCTTCACTTTTAGAAGGTAAAGACCTAATGGGAATTGCTCAGACCGGTACAGGTAAGACTGCAGCATTTCTTCTTCCAATATTACAGCATTTAGCTGCAATTGATAGTGATCCAGAACCAAATTCACCACGTGTTCTTATATTAGCTCCAACAAGAGAGCTTGCTGCACAAATAGATAATAGTGCTAGAACTTATGGGAAATACATTCCATTTAATCACACAGTTATTTTTGGTGGTGTTGGTCAAGTTCCACAAGTCAGAGATCTTAGACGTGGTGTTGATATACTTGTTGCAACGCCTGGAAGACTTCTTGATTTGATGCAACAAAGACATATACGTCTTGATAAAGTTGAAATATTTGTTTTAGATGAAGCAGATAGGATGCTTGATATGGGTTTTCTTCCTGATGTCAAGGAAATAATATCTCATATTCCAAAAAAAATACAAACATTATGTTTTTCTGCAACAATGTCAGGTAAAGTTGAATCTCTTGCACGTACATTTTTAAATGATCCTGTGCATGTTGAAGTTACGCCTCAGGCAACAACCGTTGAGTTAATACAACAAAAAGTTCTTTTTGTTATACAAGAACATAAAGATGAAGTATTGATTGATTTACTTAGAGAAGAGCATTTAAAAAAAATTCTTATTTTTACACGTACAAAACATCGTGCAAATAAACTTTCTATGAATTTAAATGGTATTGGGATTAGTTCAAATGCAATTCATGGAAATAAAAGTCAAAAACAACGTACACAAGCACTTTCAGATTTTCAAAGAGGAAGAGTTCGTGTTTTAGTAGCAACTGATATTGCTGCACGTGGAATTGATGTTGAAGGAATTAGTCACGTAATTAATTATGATTTACCAAATGAACCTGAAAATTATGTTCATAGGATTGGTCGTACAGCACGTGCTGGTGCAGAAGGAATTGCTTATAGTTTTTGTTCATCTGATGAACGAGGTTATCTTTTTGATATTGAAAAATTAATAAAACAAGATATTGAAGTTATTGATCATCCAAGACATAGTAAAAAAGCTCAGGACGCAAGAGGACCATCTTCAAGAAGTGCACATAAAGGAAGGGGTGGCTATAGAGGAGGACGAGGTGGAGGAGGCCAACGAGGCAGAGGTTCTTCACAACGTTCAAGAGGCGGATCTAGAAGAAGATAAATTATTTTAACTTTTATTCTATTTTAATATCTTTTTCATTAAATCAAAAACCAATTTCTTGCTTATTATCCCATTTTTTAAGTGAAATTCTAATAAATATTATTGAAAAAGGTATCATCAATATGCATAGACATAGATAATTTGGAAAAAATGCAGATATGAATAAAAAAAGAAGCATGACTGGTAGATTATAAATAATATACAATAAGAAAACTTTTGTATTGTATAATAATATATTTGGATGAAGACCTGTTAAAAATATTGTTGTAGTCAAACCGTATATTGAAAATGATATTAATAGTAACAAAGAAATAATAAAACTAGAGATTTGTTCAAGTTTAATTATTATCAATAATAATATTAATGGTGAAATTAGATTAATAATGAAATAACTTTTAATTTTTGATAGGATGATTGTAGATACTTTTATTGGCAAGAAAGAATAATTTGAGAATAATTCAAATTCAGTCAGAAAATTATATATTGTCGATGACATCATTCCAAAAAATATGGAGAAAAGGAAAATAAAATTTAGAAATGGAAAAAAAGTTATGAAAATTTTAAGTATAATCCAGATAAAAATAAGAGGGAATATGAATGCAAAAATTAATTTTCCATAACTAACTCTACTTCTTTTCATATCTATGAAATCTTTTTTGACAAAAATATTTTTAATAACATTATCGATAATATTTTTTTCTTTAAAATAATTTTTATTTTGAATTTTTATATCTTGATGATAATCAACTTTTAAAAATGATATTGAAATAATTGTTGAAATAATTATAAAAATAATCATGGTTGTGATATTGAGAAAATTGAAATTATTAAAAATGGTGAAAGGTAAGAAATATATCAATAAATCTATGTTGAAAAAATTATTTAGAAATATAATTGTGATTACTAAAAAAAAGAAACTATACATGGCTAATTTTTCGTGATGTACATATATTGTGGATAATAAAAAAGACAAAGTCAAACCTAATAAAAAAGAGATGGATACAGATGTTATTATTTTAAATAATAAAAATAAATGAATTGAATTTACGAATGAATAAAGACTTATACCTAGGCTAAAAGGTAATATCCAGAATAAAAAATAATAAATTACATCTTTTATAAAAAAGACAGTAAATATTTTTTTTTCAGATATTGGTAGAGCTCTGGATGAATAGGCAACCAAACTAGCTTGTCCAAATCTCCTATTCATGACTTCTCTACCCAAAAGACCGAATGATCCGACACTAAGGCCAAAGAAGAAGAAAAATAGAAGTACTGTCAATAATGAATTTTTAAAACTAATGATATTGCTTAATAGGTGATAAAGAAAGTTTCCTAAAAATGTAAAAATGAAAATTAGCAATGGAAATAAAGAGAACATAAGATTTCCAAACATGGTCGAATGCATTCTCCATTCTTCTTTCATCATTGCTTTTAGGAGATGCATCATTTTATTGTTGTACTCTTTTTAGAAATAATTTTTCAAGGTTTATTTTATTTTTTTTCATGTCATTAATTTTGCCATCATAAATTAAGTTTCCTTTTTCAATTATTGATACTCTAGTACAGATTTCCTGTGCAATTTCTAATACATGGCTTGAAAAAAATATTGTGTTTCCTTCTTTGACATATTTGATAAAATAATCTTTTACTTTCCTTTGGATAATGGGATCAAGATTTATCAATGGTTCATCAATAAAGGCAAGTTTAGGTTCATGTAGAAATGCCTGAGCTACCATAAGCTTTTGTCGTGTTCCACGAGAAAGGTCTTTGCATAAGAATTTTTTTCTGTCTTTGAAATTAAGAAAATCAAACCAAAAATCTATTTTTTTATCAACATTATCAATTTTTCTTATTTTAGCAACAAAATAAAGATATTCTTCTGCTGTTAAAAAACTGGGAGGAGTTTCTTGTTCAGGAATTATTCCCACATTTTTTCTGATTTCTATAGGGTTTTCTAATATGTTCATACCAAGTATTTTTCCAGTTCCAGTAGTAGGTTTGACCTGTCCTGTCAAAATTTTTATAATTGTTGTTTTTCCTGATCCATTTGGTCCAAGTAAACCAAATAGTTCACCAAAAGAAACATCAAGATTAATATTATTTATTGCAACAACATTTCCATAATGTTTTGATAATTTTTTTGTTTCAATTATTTTTTTCATATGTTTTATTTATAAAGTTTTAATTTATAATCTTTTCCTTCATTTATTGATTGAAGAATAGTAAGTATTTCATCAGTAAAAAACTACAAAACACTTAAAAGCAAAAGGTGATTACATACATTATAAGAATATGCATTTATGCTATTCTTACTTGATTTTTTAGCAAATTTATTTCCCTGTGAAACAAGTTTTTTAGATATAAAAAAATAAATTTTGATATTATCAAGTATTAAATTAACAAATGTGATTATATAATGAAAGTTAAAGATCTTAGAGATGGAATGGAAGATTTGGAGATGGAACTTATTATTGATTATGTTCCAAAAGACACATATAGAGGAAGTTGGAAAATAGTTTTTGTTAGAGATGATACAAGAGATATTAAAATGATCTTTACCGGTGAAGAGGCTAAAAAGGTTAAGGAAGGCATGAAGATTAAGATTAAGGATGGTTTTGTGGAATTTCGTGCAAATCAATTGCAATTAAATACAAAACAACCAATAGAATTTTTAAAATAAAGGTAATAAAATGGATGCAGAAAAGAAAAATGAAAAAAGACGATCAGAATTAAAAAAGCAAATCTTGACTTTAGAATGGGATAAAAAACAGAGGCAAATTAATTTTTCAAAACAAAAAATGCTTGAAGATTATAAAAAAGAATTAGATTTAATTAATAATGGTGAAGAAATAAAAAAAGACAATTAGAAAAATGTCATCGCTAAAAATAATAACGAGGATGTTTGGTATAGAATTAGAATTTTTTTTATTAGACAGATATGGAAATACAGTAAATACTGCAGATAGGGTTCTTGGATTTCTTAAAAGAAAAAATTTAAAAAATATTGCAGTAAGAAAAGAATGTGGGAAATCAATGATTGAATTGATTAGTTTTCCACATAGATCACATAGACATTTATTTTCAGATTTTTTTAAAGATTTAGAGTCAGTTTTATATGAAACTAATGTAAATGATTTAAATTTATTTTGTCTTGGAACGTATCCTGGAAAAAATTCTAATATTATGAGGTCTGATAAAAGATATATTTCTCAGGAAAAAGTTTTGGGAAATGATCAATTTCGAAATGCAGGAAAATGTTGTGGTTTTCATTATCATTATACTTTACCAAGAAATACATTTGATCATAACACTTTTTTTTTTAATCCTGATATTTCATCAAGTAAAAAGAAAAAAATTTTGAATTTGTATAATTTATTTATTGCATTGGATCCTGCAATTTCTACTTTTATGCAATCAAGTCCTTATTTTGAAGGAAAATTGGTAGGTAAAGATTCACGTATTATTATGTATCGTGGTGAGAAAATTTTTGATAAGTCAGATTCAGTATATAAGCATATACCTCAATATGGAAACCTTAACAACTACCAAACTAATTATGAATCATTGCTTAGTAACATAAAATCAAGAGCAGATAATTGGATGAATGTACTTAAAGAAAATAATTTATCGTTTAAAGATTTTGCAAAGAAAAAAGTATCTTACCTTGATACTTCTTGGAAACCAGTTAAAATAAGCATGCATGGAACTATTGAGTCACGTGGTGCAGATATGAATAGGATTAGTAATGTTGTTGCACTTTCATCATTGTTAACTACATTTTTTAGATATTTGCAGAATAATAAAGTAAATATTGTTCCTTCAAAAATTGGAAATACAAAACCTTTTTTCATGGATGGAAAAAATATTTATGTTCCAGAATTTCAGGTATTAAGGGACTCACTTTTAAAAAAATCTGCACTTTATGGATTAGAGAGTAAAGAAGTATATAGGTATTGCAAATCATTGATTAAATTGATTGAGAGAATAATACCTACTGAAAAAATGGCACGTTTAAGATCTTTTAAAAAAATGATTTCAGAAAAAAGAACTGTTTCTGATGAGATTATAGATTTTGTAAAAGAAAAACAAGGTAATGATAATTATTTAGTTATAAATGAAAAAACTGCAAAAGAATTTGCTTTATTAGAATCAAAATCATTATTCAAAGATCTATTAATTACAAAAAAAATGACTCAAGAACTATTGTTTTAATATAATTTTTTTAATTAGTCATTAAATCTTTTTTTTCTAAATTTAGTATTTAAATAAAACAAGATTTATTTAAGAGTAACTACATAATTTAATAGCTTATCTTTAAGTAAATATTATTTTTCATTTTAATTATAATTTAATTTTAATATAAGGTGGGGAAATGAAAAAAGAAAGTCAAATAATAAATCCTTCTAGAAAGGTATTCAATTATTCAATTTCATTTGCAGTAATATTCTTTTTAGTTGCATATATAGGAACAATAAAATCAGAAGAATATGGTATGGATGTTTGGGGAATTGTATTTATTTCTGGGTTTTTGTGTATTTGTTCCTTGGTAGCAGCATTAATATTTTGGAAATTGACAAGAGAGACAGATAATTCAATTAAAGAGAATAAAATTATTGCTAAGTTTGAATTTAATAAAAAAGAATGGGCAAAATTTCAAAATTATGAATATGACTTTAGAAAAAATGAAAATATTGGAATTTTTATCATTTTATCTTTTATGACTTCTATCATTTTCATTTTATTTATATTATTTATTCCAGAAGGAAAATTATTCATGTTTATTGTAATGTTACTATTGATAGTATTTTATGCTATATTTGCATTTGTTATACCTTTCGTTTCAAGGAAATTAAAAAAATTGTCAGGTGCGCAAATAGTAATATTTTCAAAGGGATTGATATATGATAATATCTATCATTCATGGAATATGCCTCTCTCAAAATTGGAAAAGGTAGTTGCAAAAGAAAAACCTTTTGCTCACATTGAGATTTCATATTCTTTTTTTGATAGGTTAGGTCCAAGACAATATTGTCTGATCATTCCAATATTAAAAAAATATGAAAAAGATGTTAAAAAAATAATAAAGGAATTACAGAAATCAAATAAGAAAAAAAAGAAAAATAAGAAAAAATGAATACAAAAAAATTTACAATTTTACATTCTAATGATATGCATGGAGATTTTCTAGCTGAAGAGGGACAAGATAAATTGGTAGGAGGTTTAGCACTCTTATCAGGATATATAAATAAAGTAAGGAAAGAGGAAAAAAATGTATTTTATCTTATTGCAGGAGATATGCTTCAAGGTTCTGTGATTGATACAGAATATAAAGGAATTTCTACAATTGATATAATGAATTATCTTGCTCCGGATGTAGTTGCTTTAGGAAATCATGAATTTGATTATGGTCTTCCACATCTTTTATTTTTAGAGAAAGTTGCAAATTTTCCAATTGTGAATGCAAACCTATACATTAAGAGTTTCAATAAAAGATTAATGAAACCCTATGTTGTTTTAAAAAAAGCGGGTTTTGATATATTATTTACAGGAATAGTTACTGAAAAAATAATAGATGCATTGGCAAGAGATAAAATAGTGGGAAGTTTTGTTACATTAAAGGAAGCAGGTAATGAAGTTGGAAAAATATGCAATGCATACAAGAATGATGATATTGATCTTACAATTCTTCTTACACACATAGGTTTTGAATCTGATAAGAAATTAGCTAAAATTCTTAAGCCTGAATGGGGTGTAGATATGATTATTGGTGGGCACTCACATACAGTTCTTGATCAACCAGAAAAAATAAATAATATACTTATTGCTCAAGCAGGAGTAGGTACTAATCAAATTGGAAGATTTGATATAATAGTTGATGATGATACAAATAGTATAGTGGAATGGAATTGGCAGCTTGTACCAATAACTAGTGATATTGCAAAACCAGATGAAAAATTAGTTGCTTATATTGATTCATATAAACAGGTTGTTGATAGGAAATATAATTCAATATTATGTAAGATGGCTAAAAAACTTACACATCCTAAAAGGGAAATAGAAACTGCATTAGGTAATTTATTTGCAGATGCATTTTCAGAAATTGCTCAATGTGATGTAGCTTTCATTGGAAGTGGTTCAATACGGACAAAGGAAATGGGTCCACTTGTAACTTTACAAGATTTTATGACAAGTTTTCCATATGATGACACATATCACAGATTCACAATTTCAGGTTCTGAATTATTTTCCATTTTTGAGTTCATAATGAGGCCAGATAATAGAAAAGGGGAAGGAGAATGCTATCAAATAAATGAAGGGGTTGAAGCAATTTATGATGAAAAAGAAAAAAAATTGCTATCATTAAAAATAAAAAAAAAGCCTGTTGAAAATGATAAATTTTATTCTATTGGGGTTGCAGGTTACCATTATAATTGCTCAGCAACTTATCTTGACATGACTCAAGAAAAATTGAATTCATTAGGAAAATCAAAAGTAGTTACAACTTCTATGCAAGAAGTTATGGAAGAATTTTTGAGGAATAATCAGAATATAAGTAATGATATTGAAGGAAGACTAGTGTATAAAACATAATATTAACTTTTTTACTATAAATAATTTAATATTTATTTATATCATTAAAATATTATAATTAATTATGTTAAAAATAAGGGGGTTGATTATCATATGAAAAAGAGAAATTTATTATTATTTTTTACAATTATATTATCATTATTGTCAATACAAGTTTCTGCTCAATATTTTGGATGGGATTGGAATGAAGGAGATTGCAAAAGCACAAATGATCCTTTGTATATGGAGTTACCCGATTCAATCCATGCAATGGTTCCTACCAATGTAAAGATATATATCAATGATCCTATAGTTAAAGAGTATGCAAATTATATAGAGGTACAAGTAGGAAATTCACAAATTTACCAGACAACAGGACCTAAACCCTCAAGAAGTTCAGGTGGCCATTATAGAGAAACTTTGCCATATAATGGAGAAGACACCATTGAATTTGGATTTAGACAACAAGATAGAGTTGGATACCCTCAATCTATTGTAGTAACATTTAGTATTGCCAAAGAAGCACCCGGATTAGAATGGCCAGATACAGGTGATGAAGATTCACCTTTTTACCAATATGGATGTCATCATGAAAGAAATAGTCTAATGTGTAATAAGGAAGATGGTTGTATGATTTGTCATCATGAAATAGGTCAAATTTCAAAAAATTTTATGATAAGTGAAACTGATGAGACTGTATCAATTCCCTCAAGAGTAGATTTTGTGGATGAAAAAGCAGAAAATAATTACATGTCTGTAGCATCTCAACATTTGTCTTATAATGAGCAAAAAAAATATATAGGTGGCCAAGGAAATGAATATGAATCAAGCGATATATATACGATTTCGCTTAATACACAAGAAATTTGGGATACATTTGAAGCATATAAAGAGAATGATCTTGATGGATATTCTAGTCAAAAAGACAATCTAAAAAACCCTGATGTGGTAGCAAATGATATCTCTGTTGGTGGGCCAGAACTTTCTGGAAAAGCATATGAGATGGTATATAATAAAGCGCTCAATCCTCAGAATGGTGCAGATTTTGTGGATATTTATTACCAACTATTTGCTGAGATGGCACCTGTTGGAAGCGGGATCATGATAATCCAAGCAACAAGACAAACTGTTTTTACAAAAGGAACAGGTTCAGAAGCAGAGTTAGAAGCAGTCAGAAATGATGTTCTAAATATGCTCTCAAGCTATAAATTATCAAAAGGAACAGTTGTAGAAAATAAGGATCATGATTATTTTTCATTTAAATGGTATACTAAAGGTGAACCTGTTGAAGAAGAGACAACAGAGGACTATTATGTTGCAGGTCATATAAGTGATTATTTTGATCATCCTATGTCTTATATGGAAATTGTTGCAAAAATTGATGGAATAAGATATGAAGGAATGACGGATAAAGATGGGATATATAAAATTCCACTTGTTGGATTAGAATTAAAAGAAGGAGAAGAAAAAGACGTAATTCTTTTAGCTAAACTTAATTATGTCCGAGATGGAAAAAATTATTTTGATATACAATTTAGAAAACCTAATGGAAGATATACATTAGTACAAACTTTTAAAAAAGATAAATTAGTGGAAGGTGAACATCTTCAAATTGATTTTAGAATGGATGGAGAAGGTGATTTTGTTGCTAATATTCCTGATAAGCTAGATCTTAAACATTATTCATTGAATTATTTTCATACAGCTGAATCAGTAGAATTTGTTCTTGAAACATTAAAGGAAACATTAGATCATAGACTACCTATTTCTATATTTGTAGGAAATAGAAATAAAGACACCTTGTATTCACCAACTGATTCAAAAATACTAATTTCAGCAGATGATGCATCTCTCTCTGATTCAGATAGACCTGATAATAGAGAATATCATGAATTCATGCATGCATTAATGTATGATGTATATGGAACATGGCCTGAAGGTAGACGTCTTGCAGGTACAGTAAATCATAATGGATACCATAATCCTAGCACCGCAGATTCATATATGGAAGGTTTTGCAGAATTCATGGCAATGGTAATATCTGATGAAATGGGTGAACCTAATCCACAACTTTATGCAGGATTTGGAAGCATGGATCAAAACTATAAAATGTGGGATGGCAAAGGATTTGATGAAGAGTTTGCAATAGCATCCCTACTTTGGGACATGTATGATGAATATAATGAAAA
>JABHHN010000091.1 GCA_018671515.1 archaeon
AGCTGAATTATGCATAATATCTGCATCGTTCTCACCCGAAAAGACAAATCCAGCACCACCCATATCGGCTGCCAGTTGATACACCTCATCAAATGGTTTATTTACAACTTGTGTAACTAACACTGGATCTCGCAAATCACCTTTTATAAATTCATCCGCTTGTGTTTCTACATACTCATGATGTTTTAAATCTACACCTCTAACCCAATATCCTTCCATCTTAAGTCTTTTTACTAAATGTCCACCAATGAATCCACCGGCACCACATACTAACGCAGTTTTCATAATTTCCTCTATTTTATTTTTCTAATAATTGACATAATAATATTTAATTTTAGAATTATCTTATGTGATCAATTGCACGAAGTAACAGTATTGGAACTCTTTATACCAAGAAAGATCCTTGGACGGATGTTTTCAGTTGGTTATAGTAAAATTTAATTCTAAATTTTAAAAAACTTGATATATGATAAAATTTATATTTTGTAAATATCCTACTTGCACTTGATCGATTATAGTTATGTATTACAAAAGTGCCAGGATGCAAAATATTTTTTTTATCTTGTTTTTTAACCCTATATCCCATGTCAACATCCTCATAGTATAATCTATATCTCAAATCAAAACCTCCGAGTAGATTAAAAAATGATTTGGGAAACATCAGAAATGCACCAAGTAACCAATCTGTTTCAAATGGCATTTTGTTATTAATATGATTACGGTGAATTCTAATTGAGTCATCAACTATTTTTCCAGTTAGTCCACGAGTAATAAAATCATTGATTGATTGAAATTTTCTGAATGATTCTTGAATAGAATTATCAGGATATTTTAAGAGACATGCCAAACATCCAACGTCAGTATTATTTTCTAAATAATTTGTCAGTAATAATATATTAGACTCTGCTGTTAGAATTATATCTGGATTTAAAAAAAGAAAAATGTCACCTTCACCCTCACTGGCTGCAAAATTATTATTATGAGATAAGCTTTTGCTCTTTGAATTTATAAAATATTTAAAGTTATTTAATTTCTCAAATTGATTTAACATATCAATAGTATTATCTACAGAATTATCATCAACTATGATTATCTCAAAATTTGAAATATTAATATGGCTGTATATAGAATTAATGCAATCAGAAATACATGACCCATGATTATGTGTAACAATGCAAATTGAGATTTTCACAAATTTAGAATAGTTTCCAATATCATGTTCGGTATTATTGAAGAATATTCATTAAGAAATGGAGTGTTTATCTCATACAACTCAAGAATATTATTTTGTAGATTATCATTTTCATTTAATAATTTTATTCGCGGTTCCCGATTTGCTAAATATTCCCCCAATTCAATTTGTGGATTAACAGCCTCATTATATTTTTTTAATCTAGGAATAATTATTAGCTTTTTATTTGCTTTAATAGACTCTGAAATAATTCCAAACCCGCCATGACATATTATTATTTCAGCATTATTTAAATGATATAGCATTTTACCGTGATCTAAATATTGTTGATACATCACAAGTGGAATAACAGTGCTTATCCCTGATTGCAAAAATATAGTATCTTTAATATTCATTGGTAAATTATTGATCAATCGTATGAATCGATCAAATGGTTTAAATGTTGTTCCTACTGTTCCAAAAACTAGAATAATGGACCGCCATAATGAGATTTAGGATAAATTTTTTGAAGAGGAACCCATTGAACGTAAAAGTAATTAGAAAAATGATAGACAATTCTACCTGTTAAAGTTTTGCTATATACATTCGCACCCGATTCAATGAAAATTAATTTTGTCCCCAACATTTTACAAAAAATACAAATAAACAGTGTTACATCTGCACCGGTAGAGATTACTATCTTTGGCCGATGTTTGAAAATAATAAAAAGGGATTGAAATAAGTTTACAATTGTTTTATTGATTTTTTTTTGAGGATGAGCTAGATAAATTTTCTTCCTAAAAGTATTGTCAGCCTCAATTCGATCATTATAATAACTTACCAGTACAAGTTCATATTCCTCTAAACTATGCAACAATGATGTAGCCCTTTTTACTTCTTCAAAATGACCACCTGCAGAACAAGTTACAATAATAATTCGTTTTGAATTTTTCAATTTTTGACTGAATTGTAAAATTTGTTATACTCCGGGTATATGTCTTTCGTAGCTAAGTCCATATATAATAAAAGAGGAGCCTCATCTCTTCTGACCTTTTTGCCTATAGACTTGGCGGAATCCATAACATAACCGTCTAAAGGAATCATTTTAAAAAAGCATATAATTTTCTCGCAAGATAAAAATAAATTTGCGAAAAATAAGTAATAAGCACCCTTTTTCCTAATAAATTTTATATCTATATCAGAATAAACACCAGTATGTTTCCTACGGGAAATACCACCTATAATTATAACAAACTCAAAAAAACCATATTTTGTTAATCGCTTCGATACTCCGCTAATATATTTTTCGGTTTTCTTTTTACTATTACTTGGAATATATAAAAATCTTGCAAATGTCCAAAAATGACTATTAAGCATCCAGTTAACCGTATGTGATATAAATAATGCAGAATACCATTGGATTGAAAATATTAGTAAAAGAATACTAGCCAATAATAAGTCAATAATAACATGGTATATTTTTTCACCCTTGTCCATTTGGCTTAAACCCTGAAACAACCAATTTATAACAATTAAAGATAAATTATTTTGAAAGAGGAAGTAGATGTACTTATTATTTTTAGAGTATTTTGATAGAATAAATAAATTTTTTTCTTTAACAGGGAACATAAATCTAATAAATGCTGGGATTCTTAAAGGACCAATCCGTATATAATTAATTTATTTCTCCTTTTATCCCAAGTTCTTTAATAATTGTTTTGAAATTACTTTCAATACTTTTTGTGTTATTAATTTGTATAAATTGTTTCTGTAATGCAAGTTCCTTATACAGAATGTATCTTTCATCAAAGTAAGGGTCAAATATGCTTACATCTGGTCGTCGATTCAAAATTACTTCTTTTGGAGTTTCAATAATAAACTGTATAGCATCATCAGGTAATAGCTTTGATAACATATATGTTATTTTTTTTTGAAAAATAGAATTATCCTTACTTTCAATGGCAAAATCAATTAATATATCATATATATATCTATCACTTATAATAATAATCCCACGTTTACGAGGTAGATACACTTTAAAAATATATTTCAAAAAAGTATCAAATGCATGCATATACTGCACCATAGATGACATTAGAGTTGAGTTTTGAAATTCGTGAACACTAATTTTTTGCCCTTGAATAACAGGCCTTTTAGTAAGTCCAACAAGCCGACACAATAATAATAAAGGACGTGTAAACAAATAATTCATTCGCATCCATACACAATTAGCTTTTATATTATTTTGTTGAAGATACTCCGTCAATTTATCGGCATAAGTTGATTTACCAGAGCCATCAATACCAGTAAAACAAATGAAAGTTGAAATTTTAGTCACCTTTTATAGTCTCATATATAATTTTAGCAAGTCCCTTACGTAGTTATCCAGATTGAAATTACTATGGATTGTTTCTTTCGCATTATTTGACAATAATGTTGATAGACTTGAATCATTTAGTATTTTGATTATTGATTCTTTGAGGGCAACAATATCCCCTGCTTCAATTAATAATCCATTTTCTCCATTTCTTACAACTTCTGGTATCCCTCCAACATTGCTAGCTATTGGGACAAGCCCATAAGACATACATTCAAGTAAAGCCATAGGTAAACCCTCATTATATGATGGTAGAACAAAAATATCCGAATAAGATAGAATTGCTGATTTCTCTTCATTATTTAAGTAGCCTAGCATTTCAATATTTTTTTCACAATTACTATTACGAATTATTTTTTTAATTTCTTTTAAATCACCATTACCTGCTAACAATAACTTAATATTAGGAAATTGCGTTGTAATTTCGGGAAAAATTGATAACAAATCATAGATTCCTTTTCTTTGTTCAAGTCGTCCTAAAAATAAAATGATTTTAGAATGATTAATGTCACAGCTGGATCTTTTAATGTCTATCCTAATTGCATTTGCCAAATAGATCCAATTTGCATTTGGTTCAAGATTTGAATACCACTTTAACCATGAATTTGATAATACAATTGATGCATCAGCTTTTAAAAAAGCATTTTTAATTTTTAATTGCTGTTGCTGCGTTTCATTTAAATAAAATTCTTTGAAGTCCGCAGCGTGATTATGAAGCAAAACTTTTTTATTAAACAATTTTGCCCAATTCAATAAAAATGAATTTAAATAAAAATTAAAATTTGCAGCATGATGAATATGGACCACATCGACAGAACTAATATTAAAAGCAAATTTTATAATTGCCTTTGCCCATCCAAAAACCTTTTGGAAAAAATTAAAGCCATCTCCGCTTGTAAAAATGGGAATATAGGTAACATTATTTTGCAGATAAGTATCTGACAAAATTTGGTCCATTACTGTGACGATACCGCCTTTAGACTTATAAATATTTTCGCCAACAAATAATACTTTCAATTAAAGCTCTTCTGAATTTCCACTGTTAATTTCCCCCATGAAGGATAATGTTCAATATATTGTTTACAATTTTCTGATAACCGAAAATACAAATTTTTATTTAAAATAATTTCTCTCATTACTCTTACCAGATCATTTGGATCATTGTGTTTATATACTAAACCTGTATGCCTTAAAAGTTCTGGAATCCCTCCTAGATTAGGAGCAATTACAGGTTTTCCATAAGACATCGATTCAAGTATTGAAATTGGAGTTTCTGATGGTATCAACAGAAAAGGTTGGACTAAAAATGAAGACTGACTTATATGTAATTCTAAGTCATCTCTTGATAACCAACCACCTAATATTTTGATTACATTATTCTTTAGACCATATTGATATGCAAGCTCTAAAAGATGTGAAACCTGCTTATCAGTTGCTGATCTGGCAAGAATAACCAAATTAGAAGGAATGTCTTTTGATAGTTGAGCATATGATTTTAATAGAAATTCAATTCCCCTAATTTTTGAGGCACGTCCCATAAATAGTATTTGATTTGTTTGATTAATCTTATACTTGATGGTTTCTGAATTACCAGAGAATCCTTGTACAATTTTGATAAGTTTTTTTTTTC
>JABHHN010000092.1 GCA_018671515.1 archaeon
ATTAATTGGATTTGGAATTATTCTATTTGTATTATTATTTGAATTTGGGCTTTATTCTAGCGGACAGGTTCTATTATCAATACAACACCTAAAAAATGAATTAACTATTAATAATATAAAAAATTTGAATGACACATATATAATTTTAGCTTTAGGTGAATCAACAACTGCTGAATTATATAATAATCAAAGTTCATGGCCTCGTGAATTAGAAACTATTCTAAATTTAAGAAATACCAATTATTCTTATGTTGTATTACAAGAAGCAGTTCCTTCTACTAACACAAGAGAAATATTAAATCGACTAAATAATAATTTAAACAAATATAAACCAAATATGGTAATTACTATGATGGGAATAAATGATGAAAATATTATATTACCTTACAAAAATTCAAAAAATAAAATTATACATGCATTTAAATCATTAAGGACATATGAATTAATAACATTGTCAATACATAATATTGTAGAAGAATTTAAAAAACCTTTAACAGAAGATGCATATCTTGAACTTGCCAAAGAATCTTTTGAAAAAGAAGAATATATTAAAGCAGAAAAAAATTTTAAAAATATAATAAATCAAAATCCTAAAAATTTTCAAGCATATATTGGATTGGGACGCGTATTTCTCAATAATAATGAATATAATAAAGCAGAAAAATTATTATTGTATACCATAAAACAAAATTCTAAAAATAATGAAGTATATTTAGCATATATCATATTAGGAAAAGTATATCGTGAACAAAAAAAATTTGATAAAGCTGAAAAAATGTTTAAAACAGCAATTACTCTAAATCCTGAAAATGATTACACATATACAACTCTTGGTATATTTTATGGAGACGCACCCACAGGTAATTATGAAAAAGCAAAAGAAATGTTAAATAAAGCTATTGAACTTAACCCTTCAAATGAAGATGCATATCTAGAACTTGGAGTTATTCATAGCCAGAAAGAAAAATACGATAAAGCTGAAAAAATGTTTAAAAAAGTTATAGATTTAAATTCTTTTAATGAAAATGCACATACATGGTTAGCCTGGATTTATTTAATTCAAAACAAATCAGACAAAGCTGAAAAAATATTAAAAGAAGGCGTAATATCAAATTCAAATAATGAAATGATTTATGGAAGTCTTGGCCTATATTATAATAATTTAGATCAATATGAATTATCAAAAAAATATTTTGAAAAAGCAAATAATAAAAGAATAGAATTTTATAATATTCTTACCTATAAAAATTATATAGAATTAAATACTATTCTTAAAAAAAGAAAAATAAAACATGTAATTATGCAGTATCCAGTACGAAGTATTGAGCCTTTAAAAAAAATATTTAAAGATAGAACAGATATAATATTTATTGATAATGAAGAAGTGTTTAAAAATGCAATAAAAGAAAAAGGTTTAAACAAAATTTTTGTAGATTTATTTGGAGGAGACTTTGGCCATTGCACATTAAAAGGAAATAAACTAATTGCAAAAAATGTGGCTAATGTTATAATAAAAGAAATTCAAAATTCTTAAAAAAAAATATTATAAATGTTGATTCTTTTCAAAATTAGTTAACAATTCATCTCTTCTAGTTAAAATTCACTATAAGTTTATATACAAACTCAAAATCCTAAGTAAATAAATTAAATTAATAAACGAATGCAGGTGCAAAATGGGAGACTTTGGAAGAAATAGAAGAAATGATAGGCAAGGCGGATCAGACAGAGGTTCTGATAGAGGAAGATCAAGAGGATCAGACAGAGGAGGCTTCAGAAGATCTGAAGGTGGAGATAGAGGAAGATCAGGCGGATTTGGTAGATCAGGAGGATTTGGCGGATCAGATAGAGGAAGATCAGGCGGATTTGGAAGATCAGACAGAGGAAGGTCTGGCGGTTTCGGCGGAAGAGGCGGCGGACGTGAAGAAAAAAGAATGCACAAAGTAACATGTGATGGTTGCGGTGATGAAGCAGAAGTTCCATTTAGACCAACTGCAGGAAAACCAGTTTATTGTAGTGATTGCTTTAGAAAAAATGATAAAGGAAGTTCATCAAGTAGATCTGATAGATCAAGTGGGTCTGATAGATCAAGTAGACCAGCAACTTGTAATTGTAAAGATGAAATTGAAAAATTAAATCAAAAAATTGAACTAATCTTAGAAATTGTCAAAGGTTTCAAAAAATCAATTGCATCTCATGTTGAAGAGAATGAAGTTGTAGTTGAAAAAGAAGAAAAAAAAGAAAAAAAACCTAAGGCTAAAAAAACAGAAACTAAGAAAAAAACATCAGTTAAAAAAAAAGCTACTAAAAAAAAGTAGTTAATTTTTATTCTTTTTAATTTTATTTTATATTCTTTTATCTAGTAAGATTTATATATTAAATAAATTATTTTATTTTCCATGTCAAGTAGTGGTGGAAAAATTTTGGGTTATAGTCTCTTTGGACTTGGCTATGGACTCTATCTTTTTTTTAACAGTTTTAAAAGATTTAAAGAAAAAAAACTTATTGAAAATACCCCTACAAGCAAAATAAGATCTATTGCTATGGGACCTATTGAAATTTATGGCAAAGTCCTTGAAAATGAAAATGATCTAATAACAACCCCATTCTCAAAAAAAAGAGCTGCTTATTGTTATTGGACAATTGAAGAATACAAAAAACAAGGTAAACATAGCAAATGGGTTAAAATAAAAAAAGGATCACTTGGAAAGTATTTTTATGTGCAAGACAATACTGGAACTGTCCTTGTAGATCCAAACCGTGCTAATATAGATATTCCTATTGATTATGAAACAAAAAATCTAAATGAAAAAATAAAATCATCATTAAAAGAAATGGGTATCCCACATAAAGGATTAATATTTAATAGAAGTCTTAGATTTAGAGAATATTATCTTATTCAAAATGATAAAATTTATGTTATGGGTTATGCAGGCATAAATCCATTTGTTGAAGGTGGAACTTCACAAAAAAATGAAAAAGGAATAATGATTCAAAAAGGTTCAGGGAAATCATTCTTTTACATATCTGACAAACCTGAAAAAGAAATACTTCAAGACTTTGGTCTAAAAGTATATGGTGAAATGTATGGTGGAGCAGCTCTAGCAATTGCATGTTTATTTATCATATTTACATATTTAAAAATATTATAGGAGGTAATAAAAAATGGGTATAGGTATAGTTGTAATAGTAATTGTTGTCATAGCTTTGATTACTATCGGTTTTTTTGGTACATTAATAGGTATTTACAATTCACTAGTAAAAGTAAAAAATGACATTAAAAAA
>JABHHN010000093.1 GCA_018671515.1 archaeon
ATTTCTAGCATATTGTTGTCAAATTCAATTCCTAAATAGTCACATATTTTAGATACTGTTTTTTCAGAGTTAAAAATTAAATCTTCAAATCTAATATTAAGTATTTTATCTTCATATAACTCTGACATTTTGATAGAAGAAGTCCATAACTTACTTATTGTTAGAGGATGATAATTTATCCATGACCTAAAAACTTCTTTAAATGGTATATTACTAATTCCATTTTTTCTGACTTTCCATTTATTTTTTTGAGATAAAAGTACATCTCTTGGATCTCTTACCATATTGATTATTTTTACATTTGGAAATATTCTTAAAATTTCTTTCATATAAAATAAATTTCTAGGTGTCTGCTCACATGGAATGGATTTATCATTTAATTGAGTTTCATAAAATAAAAAATCACTGAAAATACTTTCCAGGGTATAAATACTCGTTTTATCCAAAATAATTTTAATTTCTTTTTCATATGTTTTATCATCAATATCAATATCACCAAAGTATCCAAGTTCTCTTTGAATTATAAATAGTTTTTTTAATAATCTTGATGCTTCTAAGTAGTTGATTGTTTTCCCAAGATTATCTTCAGACCACAATTGACCAAAAAAATGTAATTCTTCAAAGGTAAAAACTTTTTTATTCATGTTCAAGATAGAACCTACCATTGTTGTACCACTTCTACTATTACCAACAATAAAAATTAAATTTTTTTCCAAAATTATTCCTTTTTAAATACATCATTATAAGCGTTTATTAATTTATTATAATAATCTATTTCACTATATCTATTTTTGATAAAAAAATTACAGTTTTCTGCCATTTCCATATACATCTTACTATTAAGATTATTAGCACAATTTATTTTTTTCATTAAATCTGATATTTCATTATATTTAAATAAAAAACCTCTACTACTATTAATTAATTCAGAATAAGAGCCTAAATTGGAAGCAATCACTGGCTTACTGCAAGAAAATGATTCTACTATGGATAGGCCAAATGATTCATACACAATAGATGGTGCAATTACAAAACTACAGTTTTGAATTATATCAATTAATTCTTCATCATATTTTGCACCTAAGAACTCAACATTCCTTAATGAATTATTAGCAACTATATCTTTTAACTTATTTTCTAACAGGCCGGTACCGACAATTTTATAATTAATATTTTGATTTATTTTTGCTATTGTTAATAAATTTAAAAGACCTTTTTCTTCAGATAATCTGCCAAAATATAAAAAATAATCCCCTTTCTTAATCTTAGGCTTAAATTTATTAAAATCGATAATATTTTCAATAACAACAGATTTTTTTTCTAATGATGGAATATATTCTAAATGCTTTTTATATATAAAATCACTTACAAATATAAATTTATCAATATTTTTTTCATAACTAAAAAATATGTCTCTGAATTTAACTTCTAATGCAGAAATTAAACTATTGAAGAAGTTACCTTTATTACATTTTTCTAGAACACAGTATAAACTATTTCCATTTGCACATTTTTCACAGATATTTTTCTTATTATCTAAAAATAGATATTGAGGACATAACATTTTATATTCATGTACTGTCATTACTACAGGTATCTTGTGTTTTTTCAAAACTCCCAAAATAGAGGAAGACAACCTACCATAAAATATGTGAAGGTGTGCTATGTCAGGTTTTTCATTTTTTATTAATCGTGTCAAATTATATTTTGCTTCGAAAGAATAAAAAAAGGAAAGTAAATTTCTTATTTTATTTATGGGTGTATCATATTTTCTTGAAGCTATAAAGTACTTTTTTGTTTTAGACTCTACAATTTCTTTATCAAGTACACTAAAATGTATGACTTCATGACCTCCATATTGTTCTAATATCCTAGATGTTTCAAAATATACTTTTTCAGCACCACCTTTTAAATAATGATAGTTATTTATTTGCAGTATTTTCATTCTTGATACTGTAATCCTCCCATTTCTAACGCTTGCTAAAAATAGAATCTCCGTTGTTTAAATAGCCTCAAGTAGCTTTCTTGGTGGAATCCCACCAATCGAACTATGAGGTCGTTCGTTATTATATACCCACATCCATTGTGTTGCTA
>JABHHN010000094.1 GCA_018671515.1 archaeon
AATGCAAGTACAAGTACAATGTATCCAATTATTTTTATTAATTGACTTGAAAAAACAATAAAACCTAAAATTGAATTAAAGTTCATAAGTACTCTTGGAATAAAGATCCAAAAAAAGAATACAAAGCTTGCGACAAAGAATATTGATTTTAATTTCATAACAAAATTTAATTCTAAAATATTTATATTTGTTACTAAAAAAATACTATCAAACATTAATGGAAATTTATTTAAATAAATCTTTCATAAAATAGACTAGAGGTGTTTTATAATATGAATGATGATAGTAAAAAAATTGCAATAATCGGAGCTGGTTTTGTAGGCTCCACTGCAGCATATGCTCTACTAATTGATGGACTTGCTGAACAAATATCAATAATTGATGTAAATAAAGATAAAGCGAAAGGTGAAGCATTAGATCTTGTACAAGGAAATTTATTCACATCTTATACAAAAATTAAATATGGAAATGATTATAGATTATGTAAAGATGCTGATATTGTCATAATAACTGCAGGTGCACACCAAAAACCAGGTGAGACAAGACTTGATTTAACTAAAAAAAATGCAAGTATCCTAAAGAGTATTGTTCAAAATATTGTAAAACATAATAAAAAATGCATCATATTAATGGTATCAAATCCACTTGATGTATTGACATACCTTGCACAAAAATGGTCAAGATTCCCAAAACATAGAGTTCTAGGTACAGGAACAATGCTTGATACTGCAAGATTCAGATATAATTTATCTCAATATTATAAAGTAAATCCAACAAGTGTTCATGCATACATACTTGGTGAACATGGTGATACTGAATTTCCAGTATGGAGTTCTGCAAATATTGGTGGAGTCCAATTAAAAGATTTCAGGAATTATAATAAAAAGAAACTTGACCAAATATTCCTAAATACAAAGATGGCAGCATATGAAATAATTAATACAAAAGGTGCAACATACTATGCAATTGGTCTTGCGATAACTAAAGTTGTAAAGACAATTCTTACTGACCAATCAGATGTCCTTCCTGTATGTAATTATATAGACAATTACTATGGTGTAAAAGATGTATGTCTAAGTACACCTGCAGTTCTAAACAGGAAAGGAGTCAAGGAGAGAATTGATCTTAAATTAAATGATGAAGAAAAGAAGAATTTAAGACATTCTGCTAAAATGATTAAGAAATTCATCAAAAGTGTACTTTAATTTTTTTATTTTCCATTATTTTTTATTAATTTTCAAAAAATAATTCTAAAACGCTTCATTTTTTGGAAAGATTTATATTCTCTTCCACATAGTTATATTTTATGGGACAACAAGAAGTATATGATTTCCTTAAAAAAAACAAAGGAAAATGGTGGACATCTAAAGAGATTTCTAAGAAGATGGGAGCATCACAAGGCTCTGTAACTACAACTCTTACAAAATTAAGAAAAAGAAAAGATGTTCAATTCAAGATGTCTGAAGAAAGAACAAACATGTTTCTATACATGTATAATGGATAAATTTTTATTCTCTAATTTTTAGAAATTTGTTTTTTAGCATAATAGTATTTCATAAATATTAATGCTAAATTCAATGATACACCTAATGTGTTTGAAATAATCAATGCTATACTCTTTAAAGATATACCATAAACTAACCACATAAGCATTCCAAAACCCATTAATGTATTTAATAAGTATGAAAGATCTTTTAGACTCTTTGTCTTATATCCTTGAATAATTTGTGGAATATAACCAGAAGTTGTTATGACTCCTGCAACAATTCCCCATATCTCCCAAAATTCAATCATCAAAGAATTGAATTTGGAGAAGTATATATAATTTATTGAAGAAGAATTAATTTAATAAAGAAAAATTATTGACTTCCACCAGCACCTGGAGATAAAGTTATTGGAACACAACCAATAAGGCTTTCATCATATGAACATATATTTTCACTATCAATAATAAAAGGTACTAAATCATCAATATTATTACAAGATTTTTCATTTTCTACATTATTTTCTGAATACATCCATTTTAAACTAATTTCATGACATGTATATTCCCAACCCTCATTATATATAGAATAACCTTCTTTAAATTCCAAAATTTTTCCATCTTTTTTACATTTACATTCATTTTGTCCTAAAGGAACTTCTTCTATAACACAATTACCTTTATCTTCAAAATGAAAATTTCTATTTGGTGTAGGTGTCATACCTCCTTCTGCAATAAATATACCATAATTAAGATCACCTTGTCGTTTACATTCAAAGCCTTTATCTTCTTCAAATTTATTAATTGGTTTACCTGGTTCTTTTTTATCAAGTGGAATTTTCCAGCACTGTAAAATATTTTCATCTGAATATGATCCAATTACAAGCGCTTCTGGGTTCTCAACTTCTTGATTTTCAACATTAACATCACAAATGTTAGAAGGATAATCACCAGAATCTAAAAATCCATACTTTATTGTAGGATATTCATTCCATCCCCATCCCCATTCACCACTTGTTTCAATATATCTACATATCTGTATCATACCATCAAAACAAATAGCTTCTCCCACTTTATAATAATAAGTTACTGCTGATGATGTTCCTTCATTAAATGTTTGTTCACATTCACATGAATAATCCGAACGTGATTGTTTCATATTCAATATATTTTTTTCAAGGCATTCTCTATCTCCTCTTTTTTCACATTCAGTAGGTAAATTACAAGAACTAACCAATACCATCAAACAAATCATCATCAATAATACTTTTTTATTCATTTCAACAATAATAATTTATCTTACAATATTTAAATTTTTTTACTCGTTTCATCACTCCTTCCTCGTCTGAACAGTTATCTTTATAAATACCTCTTTTTTCCAAAGGTCAATAAATCCCATGGACTACACCATGAAAGGTTGTAGGAGGGCTGATAAAAAATGGAAGACAAACAAATTATTGATTCTCTTAAAGGACTGAAAGAAGGTCCCAAAAAGAAATTTAAACAGACAATTGATTTAATAATCAATCTAAAGAACCTTGATCTAAAGAAACCTGATGAACAAGTAGATACATTCTTACTTCTACCTAGACCAAAAGGAAAGAAAACTAGAGTATGTGCTTTAGTTGGACCAGAACTTCTGGATCAGGCAAAAAAATCAATGGACAGCTTTGTTGCTCAATCTGATTTTGAAAATTTTCAGAAAAACAAAGGAAAAGCTAAAAACTTAGCTGAATCTGCAGATTTTTTTGTTGCACAGGCAAATATCATGCCAAAAATAGCAACGACTTTTGGTAGAGTATTCGGACCAAGAGGAAAAATGCCAAATCCTAAGGCCGGTTGTATTGTAGCACCAAATGCAAATTTAGAAGCAGTAAATGAAAAATTACAAAGTACTGTTAGATTATTGGCTAAAAAACAATTAATCATACAAACTATTGTTGGTAATGAAGAATCACCTGACGAAGATGTAAAAGAAAACGTAAAGGCAATATATAATTCATTAATGCATAGTTTACCTCAAGGAAATAACAATATAAAATCAGTTTATTTAAAATATACAATGGGTAAACCAGTCAAGTTGGTGTAAAAAGATGACAAAAATTCCTCAATCTAAAATCGACTCAGTAAAAGAATTTGCTCAGAAGTTCAATGAATATCCAATCATTGGTGTCGTAAATCTAAAAGGACTTCAGACTAAACAATTACAAAAGATGAGAATCAATCTTAGAGATATGGCTCTTATCAAGATGACTAAAAAAAGACTTATCAAAATTGCACTTAAAGATTCTAAAGTAAGTGGAATAGAAGGATTAGATAAGTTTCTAGAAGGTATCCCCGCTATAATTTTCACAAAAGAAAATCCATTCAAATTATACAAAATTTTAGAAAAAAGCAAATCTTCAGCTCCTGCAAAAGCAGGGCAAATTGCACCTAAAGACATAGTTGTCAAAGCAGGTCCAACAGGATTTTCACCAGGACCAGTCATTGGACAGCTTGGAAAATTTGGAATAAAAGCTGGTGTAGAAGCTGGAAAAATAGCTATAAAAGAAGACAAAATTGTCCTTAAAAAAGGAGAAGAAATTAAACATGATTTAGCAGAAATATTACTTAGATTAGGAGTAGAACCTATGGAAGTAGGTCTTAACCTAGTAGCAGTCTATGAAAATGGCGCAGTTTATGAAAGTGACATACTTGCAATAGACGAATCTGAATACATGTCAAAAATTGCAACTGCATTTAATGAATCAATGAACTTATCAGTTTACTCTGCTTACCCAACAAAAGAAAATATTAATATATTGTTAGGAAAAGTATACCAAGATTCAAAAGCACTTGCAATGTCAGAGAGTATAATTACTGATGATAATTTAGCAGATTTAATTGCACAAGCAAATGCAAGTATGATTGCACTAGCATCAAACTTAAGTGAAGATGCATTATCAGATGATTTAAAAACAGCAAAATCTAATTCAAGTTCCTCAACACCAAGTCCAGCAGATGATGCTGAACCTAAAACTGAGGAAAAACCTAAAGAAGAAGAGAAAAAACCAGAAGCAGCAGCAGCCGGACTAGGCTCTCTATTTGGTTAATCTTATTGGAGGAAAATAAAATGGAATATATATACGCAGCAATGATTTTACATAAAGCAGGAAAAGATGTTGATGAAGCAGGAATAAAAAAAGTTCTTGAAGCAGCAGCAGTTAAAGTTGATGAAGCAAGAGTTAAAGCACTAGTTGCAGCACTTGATGGAGTTAATATTGAAGAAGCAATAAAGAGCCAAGCAGTTATGGCACCTGCAGCAAGCGCACCTGCAGCAGCAGCACCTGAAGCAGCAAAGGAAGCACCTAAAGAAGAAAAAAAGGCACCTGAAGCAGCAGCAGCTGGATTAGGATCTTTATTCGGATAAACTTATTTATCCTTAATTTTTTTTATTTTCTAATAAAATAATATAAATAGTGAAAAAATGGAGTCAAAGCAAATCGAAACAAAAAAAGTGACAGAAGTTCCTGATATAAAAAATGATATTTCATCATTAAGAGAACAAGTAAAGGAAGCTAACTCCAAAAAAGAGGAGCTTTTTGAAAAAAAAGCAACCATTTCTAAAGAAATAATATCAAAAATTAATGATATTAAAAGTATAAAAAAAGAAAGAGACAGTCTTACTGATGAAGTAAAAACATTAAAAATCAAAAGATCTAATATAAATAAACAAATAAAAGATAAATCAGATATTCTAAATACTTTCAGAAAAGAAAAAAATGAAGTTCTTAAAGATAAAGATATTAAATTTGACCCTATAAAATTAAAAGAAAAAGTAGATGCACTAGAATTTAAAATGCAGACAGAAGCAATGTCTTTTAGTAAAGAAAAAGTCCTTATGAAAACAATTAACAGCATAAAAAAACAATACAAAGAGATGGAAGGATTCACCGACGTCATTGAAAAAGTTAAAAATGCTTCAAAAGATTTTAGAAAAATTAAATCAGAAGCAGATAAAATGCATAGAGACATAATATTCAAAGCAAAAAAAAGTCAATCACTACATGAAAAAATGATATCACTTTCAAAAGAAGTAGATGATCTTAAAAAAGAAGAAAAAGAACAAATTGACTTGTCTTCTAAAGCTAAAAATGAATATAGATCAGTAAATGAAGAACTAAGAAAGAAATTTTCACAGAAAAGTAGCATAGCAAAAGTAAAAGAAAGAGCAAAAAAGAAAAGTAAAATTGAAAAGAAAAAACAGGATGAAAAAACATTAAAGCAAAAAGGAAAAGAAGTTGAAGAAAAAATTAAAGGAAAAAAGAAACTAACAACTGAAGATCTTTTAATATTCCAAGGTATGGGATCAAGCGATATGTTCAAAAAAAGTACAAAAAAAAATCCTGATAAAAAGAAAGAAATTATTTCTGCTCCAAAAAAAGATGTTGTAGTCATAAAAAAAGAAAATAAAGAAATTACCGAAGTTAAAGAAGAAAATAAAGAAGTAATTTCAACTAACGATAAATAATTAAAACATTATTCTATTTTTTAAAATAATTATATAAAACCTTAAATTAGTAATTTACATATAATTAGAATAAAATATCCTCTATTAGATTATAAAATTTAATTGATTATGAAATATATAAAAAATAAAAAAATTATTAAGAAAAAAAACTAATTAAATTCAGTATATCCTGTCTTTCCACAAGATTTTCTATTTTTATGATTAGCTAAGAAATCACCTGGTGATTTTGGTGAAAACTGATTTTTTCTTACAACTTTATCTCCTTGTACATCATAAAGTTTCCAAATTTCTCTTGGCTTTTTTGGTGCTTTTTCTTTTTTCTTTGCCATTTTATTTATTCACTTTTCTCCTTTGCAGGTTCAGCTGGTTTTTCTGCTACTTTTATTTCATGTTTCTTCAATAGACTTTTATGTTCAAATTTTTCCATTTTTTGTCTATCTGTATAAACATGAGCAATAATCTTAACATTAGGTTTCCCATATTGTGGATATACATGTTTTATTATTATTAAATCCTTTTTTGACTTAACTTTCTTTGATACCATATCTATCAAATCTTTTCTTGATGGTGTTGCTCCAGTTGAATTCAACATCAAAGAAACTCTTTTTCTAGATAATATTGGTAAATCTGTTGATTTTATGATCTCTAATTCCATTAATACTCCCTCCTATCTAATTTTGATTGCGTAACGACCATTGTGAGTCTTTTCCATCTTCTGGCCTATTATTGAATTATTTATATCAATAAAATTAATCTTTCCTTGTATAACATTTGCAAATTCATTGCCTTTACAAATTGGACAATTAGGTCCTTCTACAATTAATTTACATTTTTTACATGCTTTTTCTTTTACCATTTTTAATACTTCCTTATTTATGCAGACATTAATTTTATTACGTCTTTTGCAGTGATTATTCCAACTATTTTGTCATTTTTTTTTACTATTAATCTTCTAAAATTATTATCACTCATGACCTTTGTTACATCCAAAACTGTAGCATCATGCTCAATTGTTTCAGGTTTAGGTGTCATAATTTTTGAAACAGATGTTGATTTATCCAAATCTACGGATGCTACTCTCTTAACAATATCTCTTTCTGTCACAATCCCCATAAGTTTTTCATCTTTTACAATTGCTACCACACCTATGTTTTTTTTGACCATCAATTTAATTGTATCATCAACAGTATTCTCAGGCTTTAATGAAATTACTGGTTTTGACATCCATTCTTCTACCTTAATTATTTTTACCACCTTTTTTAGGGAAAAGATCATCTTTTATCCATTCTATTTTTCCAATTCCCTTCTGTCTCATAGTAAGGCCAAATTTTGGGTTTGTCAAATCTTTATAACTAATTGCAATCAATCTTGCCTTACATTTATCTAAAACTTTCAATCCTTTCTTAGATTCTTTTCCTAATAATGTCTTTTCTTTACTAAAAGATACAAAATCGTCCATTGTCTGAGAGATATGAATCATTCCTTCAATTGGTCCTAATGTTATGAAAGCACCAAAATCAGCCATATCTTTTATTTTTCCCATGATAACTTCTTGAATTTCAGGTTTAAATGCTAAAATATAAAATTCAGTCTCATAAAATGCTGCTCCGCTACCAGGAATTAATCTACCTTCACTGATTGATTTTATAGAGGATACATCTATAACTATACCAATATCTTTTGATATAAATCCTTCGTACTGGTTCTTTATTTCTCCAGTTATTGCTTCCTTTATTTCTTTCCCAAAATTCTTTGGTTGTACCATTATGTGGTCTTTTATGAGTGTTTTATAGAACATTTTATACGATCTCCAGATATTTTTTATTTCTTAATACAATTATCTTAATATTTTTTGATTTTAACCTTTTTTTTAACTCTTTATCCTGAGTTGCGACAACCGTCATTTCATCACTTATATTCACTATACTGTCGTCTATATATTCTGTTCCGGAAATATTAATTGTTTTTAAGTGTTTTTGTTTTATCAGCGTCAATGCCATCTTTGCTGCCAAGACATGTTTTCCAGTTTGTTTTTCTATAATATTATTCAATTCATCAATTATACCTTCTAATATTAATATTTCATATTTATCATCAATAATCCTATCTATTTCTGAAAATATATCTACTTTAAAATGATAAGGTATTAGTAAAAAATTAGTATCTAATATTATTTTCTTCATCTGTATTTTGAGAATAATTAAACTTTATATAAATCGATTGGCTAAGCCTCTACTTTAAGATGTATAAAAAATTTAGAGAATTTAGAAAGAATTGCTGATGAAGTCAAACTATATATCAAAAATAATAAAATTAAATTTATTATTGTAGTTGATTCTGGAGAAGATGTAAATACTTTGTCTTGCATCAATAAAAATGCAACAACAGCCACAGCTATCCCTTTTGGAGCATTAAGTGCCATAAAAATCTTATTTTTTAGAGTAAGATTATCATGTAAATGAGATGAATACACTGCCAAGAATCTCAAGACTTGCATAATCAAAAATAATACTAATGACCTTACTATCAATTCCCAAGTAAAAGATACAGAAATCAAAAATCCTACAAAAATAAAGACTATTATTTCAAATGAATTAGATAACATATATGAAAATTCCTGTAGACTAGCCTTCTGTTTGATATATATATTTCCAAACATCAATCCAAGAACTGTAACTGCCAATACCCCATTTCCATCCATATTTTGTGCAAGTATATAAGTCATAAGTGCAGATGTTATCAGCATCAAAGGAGATATCTGTTCAGAATAAAATTTTTTCATTCCTCTAAATACTATTAACCCTATAAAAACACCAGTACCTATCGCTACAACAATCTGTTGTAAAAATGGTAATATCTGATCAACAAAAGAAGTCACTTCAAGTGATCCTAATTTCATAATATCTAATATTATAAATGGAATCAAAACAACTATAGGAGTATTAATTATTGATTCAAATTTCAAAAGATCAGTCACTTTATTGCTTTTTGTCTGAAAAAGCATCAAGACTGATGACGGATCTGTTCCAGACATAACTCCTGCAAAAAGAAAACACAACAATACACTTTTTACACCCATAATAAAATATGTTGCAATACTTAAAAATAATAAATTAAAAACAACCACTAAAAGTGTAATCTCAATTGAAACCATAGAATAAGTATCAAGTTCTTTGATTTTCAATCTACTACTTCCATCAAAAACTAACATTACCATTGTCAATATACTAATAGTAATCAAAAAATTATCAGCTAATATTGAAAAATCAAAAGGTGATTGCCTAAGTAATATCCCCATCAAAATCAAAAGAAGCATATTTGGTATTCCAAGTTTTTTAGCAATAATCCCTATCAATATTCCAACTACTAAAATTACTGTCAGACTTGTTAATATAGAAACTGGATCCATTTAGTACCTCTCTTTATTTATTTTTAACAAGGTTCGGTTTATAAGTTTTTTTGTGATTAATCTAAATATTTTTAAATTGTGTAATTTAGCAAACCTATATTATGAAAAAAATTACATTTTTAGAAAAAATAAAAACTGAACTTAAACCTGATACATCAATCATAAAAAAAGTAGATTTATTTGTTAAAAAAATTGATGAATTGATAAAAAAATCTAAAATAAAAGCAAAATGCACCAAAGGTGGTTCTCTTGCAAAAGGAACTTTCATAAAAGGTGATTTTGATGTTGATTTATTCATAAAATTTGATTATTCATATAAAAAAGAAGATTTATCTTTACTACTCGAAAAAATAATCAAGAGCTTAAAGGCAGAAAAAGTACATGGGTCACGTGATTACTTCATATTAGATTATGAAGGGATAAATTTTGAAATTGTTCCTGTCCTTGATATTAAAAATTATGAAATGGCAAGAAATGTCACAGATGCTTCTCCTATGCATGTTGATTGGCTAAAGAAAAATATGAAAAAAGGGCAAAGTGATGAAATTAGACTAACTAAAAAATTCTGCAAATCAATTGACGTTTATGGTGCTGAAAGTTATATTATGGGATTTTCAGGCCACCTATTAGATATTTTAATAATACATTATGGAAGTTTCATAGAATTATTAAAAAATGCTGCTAAATGGAAAGAAAAACTAATAATTGACCCTGATAAATTCTATAAGAATAAAAATGAAATCTTGATGTCAATAAATAAATCTAAAACTGCTGGCCCAATGGTAATTGTTGACCCTGTCATTCCATTAAGAAATGCTGCTGCTTCACTTGATACAGAAAAATTTAAAATATTTATCAAAATGGCAAGAAAATTCTTAAAAAATCCAAGTGATGATTTTTTTAAAACAAAAATAGTTGATGAAAATTACATTAGAACATCATTAACTAAAAATAAAAAAATTCTACTTATTAAACTCAAACCATTGACTGGAAAAAGAGATGTCATAGGAAGCAAACTCCTAAAATGTCATACATTTATCGCTAAAAAATTAATAGATTCAGAATTTAAAATCTATAAATCCGAATTTTTTTGGGATAAAAAAAATGAAGGTATGTCATGGCACATTATTGATAATAAAGAATTATCTACTAAAAAAATAATTGAAGGTCCTCCAATAGACATGGAAGATCATTGTAAAATTTTTAAGAAAAAATACAAAAAGATAGAACAAAAAAATGAAAAATTAATCAGTGAAATAGAGAGAAAAATCAGAAAAATTGAAGACTTGAATGAATTTTTCAAAAAATCGTTGTATATAATTTCAAAAACTGAATCTATGGAATTAAAAATTCTAGAATAGAAATTTTTATATAATTAGCAATCAAATTAATAAGACATGCAAAATAAAAGAGGTGTTTCAACCTATTTTCTAATCCCAATTATACTATTGATGTTCCTATTATTTTTCTTAATAATTAATAAAAACAGAACAAAAACAATTGAATTTGATATTGAAGATGTCAATGTATATGTAAATAAATGTATCCAGTCTGTTTCTTTGCAAGGATTAAAAAAAATGGGAAAACAAGGAAGCTTATATCCAAAAATATCTATCCCATATGATGATTCAAAAGTAACATTTTTGTATTATAAAGGTACAAGACTAATCCCTGATGAAATATATTTATATGAAAACGAAATAATGGATTATATCAGAAAAAATATTGATTCATGTGTCATAAATTATGAAGAAACAAAATTGGTTCCAGAAAAAGAAATCTCACTAAAAGGTGGATTTGATAAACAGGGATTTTTCTTTGAATCATATTACCCTATAACAATTGAAGAACTAAGTCAAACCATAACAGATTTTGATGTATCAATAGATGTAAAATTCTACGACATACTAAATATTACAAATACAATATATAATCTATCAATAAAAGAACCAGGTTGGATTGACATAGAATATCTAAATAAAATACCTTTCAATGTAAATCTAATAAATGTTGATCCAAATACATATATTTATGAAATTATTGATAAAAAAGGATTAATTGATGAAGATTTTATGTTTAGATTTGCAATGAGATTTTCTAGATAACTTTAATTTTTTCCAAAGATATTTAAACAATTGTTATTTAGATTTTAATATGTTTGATGGAATAACTAATTGGATAATAGCAAGCATACAATCTTATGGTGTCTGGGCAGTAATTTTAGGTATTGCAATAGAAACAATCATTGTTCCAATACCTTCTCCATTAGTATTAATGACTGCAGGTGCTTTACTTATCGATCCAAAACTAGCATTATTTCCTGCAATAATCCAAATCTTTTTCAAATTGACCATTCCTGCGTCCATTGCGTCTACTATAGGTTCATATTTAGTATATGGAATAGGATATTTGGGTGGAAAACCAATTATTGTAAAATATGAAAAACTTCATGGTGTATCATGGAAAGAAATTTCCGTATTTCAAAAAAAATTCAAAGGAAAAAAAGAGAATTTAATTTTAGCTACTCTTAGAGCTATCCCTATTGTCCCATTATCTGTCATTTCTGGCGTTGCAGGTGTAATGAAAATGAATTGGAAAAAATTCACACTCTGGACATTTTATGGAATGATAATAAGATCATTTATTTTGATATTTTTAGGATGGAAATTATCAAATTTATATGTAACTTTAGCAGAAAATGTTGATCATCTTGAAAAATATGTAACTATTATTTTAGTATTATTAATTGGTGCATATATTATTGCACATAAAACAGGACTTATCTGGAAAATCAGAAAGAAGATATTATGAAACCACTAAGTTTTTTTTTTACAAAAGAATTCAGAGAAGAATTTGAATATAGAAGAAAAATATTTCATCTATTTTTAGGATTTTTTACACTTATAATTATCAATTATGAATTAATAAATTTAGATTCATTAAAACTAATTTTAATTTCATTTTTAGTCATTGGAATAACATTAAGTATACTTAGTAGGAAATATAACATCCCTATTGTTTCAACACTTTTGAATAAGTTTGAAAGAAAAAAATATTTAAAAAAATTTCCAGGAAAAGGTGCACTATTTTATTTAGCTGGAGTACTTTATAGTATAACATTCTTTTCAAAAGAAATTGCACTTGCATCCATCACCATTTTAGTTTTAGGAGATACTTTTGCAAATATCATTGGAAGATATTATGGAAAAACAAGGCTTCATATCAGCAAAACTAAATTACTTGAAGGAACAGTTGCAGGAATAATCATAGCAACTATTGGTGCAATGCATTTTGTATCTTTTAGTGAAGCATTATTTGGCTCAATGTTTGCAATGGTGATTGAAGCAGTTGAATTAGAATATTTCCAGTTTGATGATAATTTCTCAGTTCCAGTTGCCGCAGGAATCGCGATAAGTATATTTAGAATGTTTTAAAAAATGGGAATAATAAGTTTTGCAGGAAAAACACTTGCATTATTTGATTTAATTACAGTTATCATATTTTTATTAATGCAATTTGGACATAAAATTAAATCTCTTCTTTTTATTGCATCAATTTATCTTATTGTAACAGGATTTTTAGATAGATTTTCTCCAGATGGTGGTTCTATCTCATTAAAAATTATTTTTGGTATTTATGGATTATTTGCAATATTTGTAGCAGATATTTATTTTTTTAATATTCTTTCCATATTATATCTTTTACATAGTGCCATAATTAATTATAATAAAAGCATAAGTGGATAAATTTAATTAAAAAATTAAAGTATATTTTTTTCTCACTATGATACTCTCCACCCTAAAGGGTGGAGTATCTTTTAAATCTACCATGATTTCAATCTAGTTTGTTGCCAATAATCATATTTTCTTTTAACATCAAAATAATCATAATTTCCTTGACATTTTGTGATGTAATGTTCTATCA
>JABHHN010000095.1 GCA_018671515.1 archaeon
AGGCATTATTCTCAATGCGGGGGTAGCAAAGCCTGGTCAAATGCGCAGGACTTAAGACACAAGATTGATAGCAAAGGATTGTACCTTTGTAAGATATCCTGTCACTTAGTGTGTTCGAGGGTTCGAATCCCTTCCCCCGCATTTACTCCAATTGGGTTTAATACGTGTTATTGAGCCCAAAAAGAGTTCCTTTTTTCTTATAAGTTATACTTATATTTTCATAATCTAAGAATAAGATGATTGTCATCAAAAGAAATACTCGCTATTAACGTATTTATTGCTTCCAAATGATTTGGAATATGTTATAATCCTCAACTACTCTATAGTCAGAATACCAACCCTTACTACCCTGTTTGATGCCATAGATAAAAGAATTTACAGCTCTTTGAATTAACTTAGGTGTTATTCTCGTTCCATGAGTTGTTCTTGTTGTCCCCGTGTCTTTTAACAACTGTATCATACACTTTTCCATATGATCTCTTGACCTACTAGGCAATCTTGCACACTCAATAAATGCTTGTGTTATTGTAAATATTTTTTTAGACATAATTATAGTCGGTCAGGGGAAATATTTAAGAGGTGAGTTTAGAAAAGGTATATGCATATATTAAAACGTATATTGATGAATTTTAAGGCTTTGCCCGATAACTCCATGAAAAGTTAGACATTTCGGGCAACTATCTGACTATTCGGGCAAAAGTTACTTTCTAAACCTAATTCGTTCATTTCCATTATAACACAGCAAATATTATGAGCAATGATCTTGCACAATACTTCATTAACTTGTGCTGTCCATAATTTGCTTCTTACTCTATCTCCAAACTTACTTTTAATCATGTGTACTGTGGTTTCTGCGTTGCTTCTTGCGTGATAATGCTGTAAATATTCTTCATTGTTTAGCATGAAGAAATGATACATTTTCTTCCATATCATCCCATTTCCTGAGCCTTTGCTGTTGCTCTTGAAAGGCACATAAAAAGTCCCGCCTAGACTATTTACTAACTCAAAGTTATCTTTACTCAAATATGCTTTATCTCCACTTAGTTCTTCCATATTAAAATATTTGGCTGTGTCTTGAGCCATTTCTTTAAGCTGTGGGCAATCTGCATCATTCTCAGTAGTTATTTTTACAGATGTTATGATGTTACTTTTAGCTCCATTTACAAAATGACATTTAACCCACCTTCTTGAACAAATCTCTTTTCCATGCTTGAAGCTATACCATCTTTGAAAGTTAGAAGTTCCGAATCCTGTGCTATCAATGTTAAATTTGCTTTCTGCTGTTCTTAATGGAAGGCTTGTTAACATTACCATTTTAGCTAATATTGGCGTTAATTCTGGCTTCTTGAAATAATCAAACATAGTATTGTAAGGAACTTTACTGTCAATATATCCTTTCTCTAAAGCCCAATTCATATCAGTAGCAAACCTTCTTCCTGAAAAAGTTGAGTAGGTCTTGAAAACCATAGCAAAAATATTATCTCCTAAATTAGATCTTGGTCTGCCATAAGTGTAAGCAGGTTGTCTTATTCTTGAAGTTATATCTGCCAATAATTCCATTAGCTTTTCTTTTTCTGTTTGCTGTGAAATATTGTAAGACTTCCAATTCTGAGGGTAAGTTTTCTTTACTGTTTGAGTTATTACAGTATTGCCTTCCTTGTCTATTTCTTTTTTTAGAGTATATTCTACCGCGTGAATATGTTTGCATTTGCATTTTCTTAATTCATAATCAGGACAATTACATTCTTTCTTATCGTATCTTACTTTTACTAGATACTTGCCTTTGTTAAATTGGCTTGGTACTTCATAGCCTTTGTCAGTTCTCCTTATTCTGTATTTCTGAGCTATTAACTGCCCTCGCTGTTCTCGTGTCAAATTCCTAAAGTTTTGTTCTGTTATTTGTTCCATTTTTATCAACTCATGTACAACTCATTATTATACTAATAGGTATATACTATCTACTATATAAACATTGTTGTTCTGTATCATATAGATAACATATCATTAGTAATATATTAAGAACCACATAATACAAATATTTATATATAATCTTAACATTACCTTTATTAATATGAACGATTCAAAAGAAAATATGGCTAAAAAAAAGGAACATGGAGCTAACGTTGATTTGATTGGCAATAAATGTTATCGTTGTGAGCATGAATGGCTTCCTTATGATAAAGATGTAATGCCCAGAGTATGCCCTAAATGCAAATCACCTTATTGGGACAGACCAAAAGTAAGGTTCAATAAAAAAGGTAAGAAAAATGAGTAAAAATTTCGATCAAAAACTAAAAGGAAAACTGAAACAAAACATGGAGTTTTGGGATGAGGAAATAGATGATATTAATAGAAATGAAATTATTGATAGGGCTTACAAAGTAGATAAGGATTTAATTGGAATACTTATTGATGATAAAGATATTAGAGAAACATTTTTTGATAAGATTAAGGAATACTGGGTTTTTAATGTTAATAAGTTTGTAGATTATATTGAGAATATCAAAGTTTTGAGTAATTCTTATACTAAATTTAAGAATATTGTAGGATTAAATGTTAATGGAAAATATCTTAATGAAAGAGGAGAAGTTTCTCTTGTCTGGCCGTTTAAGGATTGTGTCTTAGAAGGTGGAATGACTAAGGAAGACCAAAAGAGAAATGAGATTTTCTTTAATGAAATCTTAGCAAAAGATGAAATTGATAGATTATTTGATGCAAAAGTATTGACTAATTTTAAGAAATATACTTCGAAAGGAGAAGAAAAAGTTAAGGACTTTAATAGAGATGAAAAAGGAACAATTAAAGACAATCTAATAATCAAAGGAAATAATCTTTTAGCTTTACATTCTTTAAAGAAAGAGTTTGCTGGGAAGGTTAAGTTGATTTATATTGATCCTCCGTATTATTTTCAAGATAAAAAATCAGACGATTCTTTTGCATATAATTCAAACTTTAAACTATCTACATGGCTTACATTTATGAAAAATAGGTTAGAAGTTGCTAGAGATTTGTTAAGGGATGATGGAGTTATTTTTGTTCAAACAAATTCCGAAGGACATGCTCATCTAAAAATTCTAATGGATGAAGTATTTAGTGATGATAGATTTGTCAATGAGATAACTTGGAAAAAATATGGTGGTGTGAAAAATCAGGCATCAAAAAAGCTTACAACACAACAAGAGACAATCTTGTTTTACTCAAAAACAGCTGAGTTTGAAATTAATATGGTGTATAATCCACTTTCTGAAGAATATGTCAAACATGAGTATAAATATGAAGATGAAAGTGGAAGGAAATATGCTAAACTAAGGGGTAGGGGTTATCAAGGAGGGGGTAAAACTACAAAGATTAAATATCTGGATGAAAATCCTGGCTCTCCTATAACTACCTTATGGGATGAAAAAAAATTACAATTAAATACTTCTGCTGCTGAGAAAATAAAGGATTTTCTTGGTCAAAAACCTGAAACCTTAATGCAAAGAATAATTGAATTAAGTACTAATAAAGGAGAAATTATTTTAGATTATCACTTAGGTTCTGGAACAACTTGTGCGGTTTCTCATAAAATAGGAAGACAATACATAGGAATTGAACAGTTGGATTACGGGAAAAATGATTCTGTTATCAGATTAAAGAACATAATTGGAAAAAATAATTCAGAAGGAAAATTAAAAGAAAGCATTGAAGATTTTGATAATTCAGGAATCTCAAAAGAAGTAAATTGGAAAGGAGGAGGAGAGTTTATCTATTGCGAACTTCTAAAATACAATGAAGATGCTATTGATAAGATTCAAGATGCTAAAGATACAAAAACTCTTCTAAAAATATGGGATGAAATGTGCGAACATTATTTCTTAAATTATGATGTAGAGATCAAAAAATTTAATGACAACAAGAAAGATTTAGAAAATATGAAATTAAAACAGCAAAAAGATATTTTAGTAGAAATGCTTAATAAAAACCAGCTTTATGTTAATCTTTCTGAAATAGAAGATTCTCAGTTTAAGGTTTCCAAAGAAGATAAGGAACTTAATAAAAAATGGTATGTTAAAAATGACTAAGTCAACTGAATTTATTAAAGTTAAGATAAATGAAGATTTTATAAAAGCAGGAGAGGAAGCAAAAAATCTTCATCAAAAAGAGCATGTTGGGGGATATAGTAAATTTGATTCTCCAAACGATGCTTTTATTTGAGGAATTGGTGAGGCCATAGTAGAAAACATCTTAGTTGAAAATAATCTAAGTCACCCAAAAGATTATATAAAAAATAAAGATTTAGATGTAAAGTATGATCCTTGGGATTTTCAAATTGTAACACAAAATATCTCTTTAGAGGTTAAAACTCAAAATTACAATTACGGAAGCATAGCAGAATATTGGGAAGTTGCAGTGGCAGCTCAACAAATTGATAAGAAAGGAGATTATTATATCTTTATTTTTGTTGATGTGAATTTTACAGAAGCAATAATTGTAGGCTTTATAGATAAAGAAAAATATAAAAAAAATTCTAGATTTATTGATCAAGGAGAAGAATTTAGACCAGGGTATAAAGCCACTAATCCAATGCATAGACTTTCGATAGATAAATTAAAAAATTTTAATGATTTTATAAAAGAGGTGGCCAAATGAGCCAAAATACTCTCGCAGGAAATAAAGACTGGTTATGTGAAGATATTCTAAAAGAATTAGGAAGAGCAACAATAAGCCAGATTGAAATTCCTAAAGAAATAAAAGATAATCTAAACCCAAACTTTCCATTAAGAGAATATCAAGAAAAAGCTTTTCAGATGTTTATTTCTTATTTTGAGCAATATCAAGAAAAGCCAATTCCAAGAGCAGTTTTATTTAACATGGCAACAGGTTCAGGTAAAACTCTAATTATGGCAGGATTGATAAATTATCTTTACAAGAAAGGGTATAATAACTTCTTATTCTTCGTTAATTCAAATAATATTATCGGAAAAACCAAAGAAAACTTCTTAGATCAATCTTCTATAAAATATCTATTTAATCAAAAAATTGTAATTGATGGAAAACCAATCCAAATAAGAGAAGTAGATAATTTTGATTCTACTAATAAAGATGAAATAAATATTTGTTTTACAACAATACAAAAACTTCATTCAGATATGCACAACGAAAAAGAAAATGCAGTTACATTTGATAGTTTTAAAGATAAAAGAATTGTCTTAATAGCAGATGAAGCCCATCATGGACAAGTTAAGACTAAACAAAAAACATTAACTAATAAGCCAAATTGGGAAAATACTATTGAAGAAATCCTAAAAAAAGACAAACTAAGCTTACTTTTAGAATTTACAGCAACAATGGGTTTTGAAACATATCCTGGCATTAAAGAAAAATATCTAAAAAGATTATTGTATAAATATGATTTGCCAAGCTTTCATCAAGCAGGATATTCTAAAGATATTGAATTATTCAGAGTAGATGGAGACAAAAGATACAGGATGCTAACAGCAATTTTAGTAAACCAATACAGACAAGATATTGCATTAAAATACGCAAAAGAATTTCCAGAATCATTTGGATTAAAGAATTTTAAGCCAGTAATCATGTTTAAAGCTCAAAAAGAAATTGTAGAATCTAAACAAAATGAATTAGACTTTAGAAAACTGATTGATAATCTTTCAAATAAAGACATTGAAGAAATTAAAAAGAAAAGTAATGAAAGGATTATGAAAAAAGTATTTGAATTCTATGATAAAGAAAAAATATCAATTTCAGAACTTGTTAAAAAGATACAAAGAGGATTTTCTGAAAAAAATTGTTTGAATGTGAATGAAGAAAGCTTAGATAAAAAATCAATTTCTCAAAGAGATAAAGAAGAAGTTATCTCTCAAGAAAAGATCCTAAATTCGTTAGAATCTGCAAATAACAATATAAGGGCAATTTTTGCAGTTCAAAAATTAAATGAGGGATGGGATGTATTAAATCTGTTTGATATTGTTAGAGTTTCAGATAAACAGGCGACAGGTGGAAGCACAAAAGGAAGAATTGCTAAATCAACCATATCTGAAGCTCAGTTAATCGGTAGAGGTGCAAGATATTATCCATTTATTTTAGATGAAACACAAGACAAATATAAAAGAAAATTTGATGAAGATACTCAAAAAGAACTAAGAGTTTTAGAAGGATTATACTTCCATAGTTGGAATGAATCAAGATATGTCGCAGATTTAAAAAATGCTATAAGGGAAGAGTTAGGTATTGATTTAGATGATGTTGAAGAAAAAGAATTAAACCTAAAAGAAGATTTTAAGAAAACTTCTTTTTACAAAACAGGAATAATCCATTTAAATAAGAAAGTAAGAAAAGATTATTCTAAAATTAAATCCTTTGCAGATATGGATTTTACCCAAAAGAATGAAGCTTATGAGATTTATTCTGGAAAGGGAAAGGTTTCAGACGCTTTAGAATTTAAGGATGAAAAATACGATAATTTGAACATAATTAAGAAACCTAAAACATTCTCATTAAAGGATATTGATAACCACATTACAAAAAATGCTTTATCAAAAATTGACTTCTTTAATTTTGAGAATTTAAAACAAATATTTCCAAATGCTCTTAATTCTATGAATGACTTAATAGATAAAAAAGAATTTTTGGCAGGCATTAGCATAGACTTCAAAGGAACAAAAGAAGATTTAGAAAATATCTCAAACAAGCATAAATTAGAAGCAGTCTTGAAGCTATTAAACAAAATAAAAGAAAGTTTAGAAAGAACTAGGGTTAATTATGTTGGGTCAGATTTTGTTAGACAAGAGAAAATATCTAAAATATTTTATGATAAGACTCTTAAAATAAACAAAAAAGAGGTAGAAAGACTTAAGGGGCAAAAGGAACTTGTTAAAGATGAAGCTTGGTATGTTTTTAATGCTAATTATGGAACGGATCAAGAAAGATTTTTTGTAAAATGGTTTCAAAAATTTGCAGATTCTAAGGATACAAAAGAAAAATATAAAGAAGTTTATTTAATAAGAAATGAACTACATTTTGGGATATATGATTTTATAGACGGCCAAACATTTAAACCAGATTTTGTATTATTTATGAAAACAAAGAAAGGAGAAACCTCAACTTATCAAATATTTATAGAGCCAAAAGGAACCCCTTGGGAAGATCAGGATATATGGAAACAAAAATTCTTAGCTAAGATTAAAGAGAGGTACGGGAAGCAAGGATTAAATAAGTTTGTAGAAACTAAAAATTATAGAATAATTGGTTTGCCATTTTATAATCAAGATAGGGAGAATGAATTTGAGCAAGAATTGATAAGTTCAATAGCTGATTAAAATGCCACTCATAACTAAATCCAAATACATGATAGGGCTACAATGCCCAAAGTATCTCTGGATGATGTTTCATGATTTAGATAAAATTCCAGAATTTGATTTGGCAACGGAATATATAATTCAGCAAGGTAATATTATAGGTCAATTAGCAAAAAAGCTCTTTCCTAAAGGAGTTGATCTTCCTGAAGAAGGGAAAGATTTCAAACTTAATATTCAAAAAACTCAAGAGCTTCTAAAGAAAAGAAAAATCATATTTGAAGCGGGGATTGTTGCAGGAGCATTATATGCAAGAGCAGACGTTCTTGTTCCTGTTGGAAAGGATGAGTGGGATATTATTGAGGTTAAAGGTTCAACAAAAGTTAAAGAGGAGCATATTCATGATGTTTCTTTTCAAAGACATGTTTATCAATTAGCAGGATTAAAGATTCGGAAATGTTTCTTACTTCACATTAATAATAAATTTATTAAGAAAGGAGAAATAAATCCAAAAAAACTTTTAACACAAGAAGAGATTACGTCAGAAGTTGAAGAAGCAATTATTGGGATAGAAGAAAGAATAGACGACATGATGGAGATTATTAATAATAAAGAAGCTCCAGATGTAAGTATTGGCAATGGTTGTAATAATGGTTTTGAGTGTGTTTCAGAAGATTGCTGGAATTTTCTGCCTGAAAGTCATGTTTTTGAATTATACAGGGGAGGTAAAAAGTCTTTAGAATTATTGGAAGCAAAGATTTTTTCTATAAAAGATATACCAAATGACTTTAAATTAAATGGAAAACAGGAAATTCAAAGAAAGTATGCTAACTCTGGAAAAGTTCACATTAACAAAGAAGAGATTAAGAAATTCTTGAGTGGCTTAAAGTATCCTCTTTACTATCTTGATTTTGAGACTTTCCAAACTGCTGTACCCTTGTATGATGGCACAAAACCATATCAACAAATTCCATTTCAATTTAGTCTTCATGTTGATGATGGAAAACAAATAAAACATTTTGAATATTTGCATGATTCTCAAGATGATCCAAGAGAAAAATTCTTACAAGAAATGATTAAAGTCTTAGGCACAGAAGGAAGTATCATTGTTTTTAACCAATCTTTTGAGATTACAAGATTAAAAGAGTTAGCAATAGCATTTCCAAAATACAAAAATTGGGTTGATTCTATTATAAAGCGAATTGTTGATTTGCTCACACCATTCAGAAATTTTGATTATTACAACCCAGAACAAAAAGGAAGTTGCTCAATTAAAGCTGTTCTTCCAGCAATAACAGGAAAAAGCTACAAAGAGCTTAACATCAATAATGGCGGTTTAGCATCTGTTTCATATTTTGAGAGTGTTTTTAATGAAGTCGAAAACAAAGAGCAAATAAGGAAAGATTTACTTGAATATTGCAAACTTGACACCGAAGGAATGATTTGGATAATTGATAAGCTAAAAGTAATCTAGTCAGAACAACACTTCTCGGGCAGATTAATCACTTATCGGATAGGGCTTACTTTTCGTTTACTTATCAGGCAAAGCCGAATTTTAAGTAAAATATATAAAGAGAATTACCAACATTTTAAATATTAAATTCGATTCCAAAACAATACATTAAATAATTTTTAGAGGATAAGGGGTAAAAAAAATGAAATTCGGCAATCTTGTTTTTGATGAATCATCAAAAGAAGAAGTTCTAAAAATGTTTGGTAAGGCTGTTGATGATGAAGGTTACATAGTAGAAGAAGAAAACACCAATCAGAGAGTCTTAACTGCAAGAGGGGAGGAAATACACTTTGATGAATGGGCTGGAGTAGTCCAAGGTTCTGAAGCATTTGTAAAATCAGATGCTTTTTCTTTAATAGAACTTGCCAAGCGTATAAATTGAAATATGGGTATTTTAGAAGCTTTAAAAAATATATTTGATACAAAATTTTCTAATATCTTAAATAACAATAAATTTGTTTTATTTGATTTTTCAAAAAATACTGAAAATACACTTGAAATAAAAAAAGATGGAACCCTATCAATTGATTTAAGTAAGGTCAGTGCAGAAGAGAGAAAGAAAATAAAAGAACAAATAATTGATGTTTCTATACAAAATGAAAATGAAACTTTTTTACTTGATGAATCTAAAAATAAGACCACTAGTATAAAAGCAAATTTGCCAAAAGATTCAGATAAAAAAATATTGGAATTCTATCATGAAAAATTAAGGCCTGATTGGAATAAAGCTTTAGAGATGTCTCTTGTTGTAAAAAATATGTCTCAAAAGGGTGAAGATATTAAGGATATAAAAAGAGATATTCGTAAAAAATATCCTGAATTTGGCAATAACTTATGTAATATGGTTGGAAGAGAATACTTTCATGAGCATTTTAAACAATTACATAAAAGTATGTTAGAGGAGGATTTTGATATTGTTGAATATCGAAATAAAGTTGAAAAAATAGTCAAATCATTACCATATACTGTTTTCATAGATCAATATAAAGGATATGATGATTTTGCAGGTGAAATATTTTTTAAACTTAGTAAACTAAAAAAATATGGTACAGGAAAACTATTATTACATGGTTTAGGAAAAAATAATGTTAAAACTACTTTAAAATTAATTGAAAAAGAAAGAGATACTTGGGATATAACAGATGTTAAAATTGAACTAAATAAGAATAAAACAATTATTACTGCAACACTTTACTTCTAAATTACACCAACTTCTCTAGCGGCTAATCTAAAAGCCTCTAAATTAATGAACTTACTTATACCTGTCTGCAAATATTCACTTAATTTTTCAGGATTGTGTTCGATAAAAAAATCTATGAACTTTTCTCCTAATTTTTTTGAAATCATTGCTTCATATACTTTATCCAAATCTTTGTCTTTATTACCTTCTAAATCAGATTTTATTTCTTCATCAGTTAGAATTTTATTAATATAATCTTCAATGATCACTTTTTCATTATCAGTAGTTAAGACTTTATATTTAGTGTTAATAGCGTCTACTACTTCTTTAACAGTAGCGTATCTTATTTGTCTTTTTGCCCCATATTTTGGACCTGTTTCTCTTATTACCAATGGTTCTGTTTTTTCTAATTTTATTCTGTGTTTAAGCAAAAATACTTTTTTTAGCTCTTCATCTAATTTTCGACTTTTCCCTTCTGGATTAAGATACTTAAATAGATAATGACTAAACAATGCAAAGTCTTTTAGTTCATCATCATTTATTTTGATAAGGTTATTGAGATAACTATATGTTTTGTTAAACTTATTAAGAGACCCTCTAAAAGCTCTTCTTTCATCTACTGAAAATTTAGAGTTTACTCTTTTTTCAATTGTTGAAGCAATATTGTCCAATTTTATTGAATTTTCCTCTTTATAATATGCTATCTTGAACTCCTGAATATCTTTTCTTGTGAATATATTCTTGTTAAGTAATTCATTATACAGTTCAGGTAATTCTTTTACATTAATTCCAGAATAATCATTTACTTCTTTCTTGAATTTTTGAAATGCTTTAATTATTTTTTTATATGAATTTGTAAAGTCAACAACTAAGGTATTATTTTTATTTGGATAAATTCTGTTTAATCTGCTAATCGTCTGAACTGCATTAATATCTGCTACTGATTTATCAAGGAACATAGTGTGCAATAATGGTTCATTGAAACCGTATTGATATTTATTTGCAACAATTAAAAATCTATATTCTGTCTTTTTGTAAACTTCTTCAATATCATCTTTTACCTTGTTCATATTTTTTTCAGTAAAATTCTCACTATCTTCTTTTTGATTTAATAAGGATAAATCTGATTTGGATAATTTAACTCCACCTGTAAATGCAACTAAAGATTTGTAAGGAAGATTTTTTTGTTTTATTATCTGATCAAGTAATACTTTGTATTTTACAGCACTTTTTCTGCTTGATGTTACAATCATTGTTTTTGCAGATTCATTTTTTATTGCATACTTAGTTTGAGCATCAAATATTTTTAGAATAACACTTATTTTGTCTTTTATTACATTTATATCCTCATAAGCTTTATTCTTTAACTTTTTAGCAACGATCATTGGAGGATATTCATCTTGACTTTTCAGTTTCTCTGAGAGTTGAAATAAAGTTGAATAAGTGACAATATTTTCGGATACATTTAGAATATGACCTTCTTGTTCTGCCTGATCCATACTATATACATCAAAAGGTTCACCAAACATAGTTAGGGTTTTTTCACTAGGAGTTGCTGTTAAAGCTACAAATACAAAATTTGGAAATTTTCTTTTATAAAAAGTTTCAAAATACTTTTTATCAGATTCAGGTTCATCTTCTTCAAAATGACCTAATAAATGTCTTTGTAATTTTCCTGATTGGCTACGATGTGCCTCATCCAAAATAAAACAAATTTTCTTACCTTTTTGCGATTCTAAAATTTCATCTAATTTTTTAACTGAAAATTTCTGAATAGTTGAAATAATTACTTTTGTATTTTTATTAAGTGCCTCAGCAAGTTCAGCAGTAGAATCAACATAAGATATTATATTCTTCTGAGTTTCACTTGAACCAATTGTTCCTTTTAATTGTGTATCAAGATTGATTCTGTCTGTTAGTATTAAAATAGAATTGAATATTGCTTCATTATTGATATGAATGTATCTTAAGAATTTTTGAATAACTGCTATTGTATAACTTTTTCCTGACCCTGCTGAATGTTGAATTAAATATTTTAGATCTAACTTCCTTTTTTTCTTGTAGTTTTTGATAATATCATTTGTTAATTTAAGAACAGTTCTTCTTTGATGATATCTTGGGAAAAAAAAGGTAGTAACTTTTTTGCCATTTTGTAATTTGAATTTAAAGCATGAAAGATAATGTTCTATTACTTCAATTAATGATTCAGGAAGTAATATTTCATTATAGAGATATTCAACTTGAAACTCATCTTCTACAATAGGATTTTCAAGTTCTTTATTAAACCAAACAAAGTCTTCCACATTATTTCTAAGAAATTCAGTTGTAATTTTAACATTCTTGGTATCAGCCGCTATATGCAATATTGGTGTTTTAAATATTTGTAATGTTTTATCACGATCTGCAATATACTGAACAACTGCATCATCAACAACTTGTCCATTAAATGGACTTTTTAGTTCAATTGTAACAAGAGCAAATCCATTTAAGAATAATACAATATCAATGGATTCCATTGTATCTCTAAATTTGAATTGCCTTACATAACTAAATATATTTGATTCGTATTTTTTTAGTTGCTCTTTATTGAATGTCGTTTCAGGTTTAAAGTAAATCAATTTTATTGGAACAGTTTCAATTGTTATTCCATTTTTTATAATCTCAAAGAGTTTATTGTTTTTTAACTTTTCATTAACTGTTTCTTTTATCTTAGCTAACCATCTATCACCAAGAATGCTTTTGATTTCTTTTAATTCCTCTTTTTGTGTAGATTCAAGAAATTCAGTCAATAAAGAATCATCAATATTGATTTTTAGGTCAATATCTTTGGTTAGTCTTTTTCGATAACTATGATCTTCCAATTTCTGACAAAAATGATCTTCAAAGTTTTTTTCTAATGGTCTGGACATTAAGCAGTCACCTTCATTTTTCCAGTAACAACGTCATTGATGAGGATTGTTTTGTATTCTTCAAGTTTTAAAATTTCATTTTTTAAATTTTCTTTTAACAAATTGTTTAGTTTTTCTAATTTACTTATTCTTCCTAATATGATTTCTTGCTCACCCTTAGGTGGAATAGGTACCCTAATTGGTTTAATTGTCTTTTCATTGATATTCATTTGAGTGTTAATTTTTGCATATTTTAGAATATTTTGTTTTAAAGAAGTTAATAAATAATATAAGTATTCATTTGATATTTTTGAAACAGTGTTAATCCCAATTATACTGTCGGGAAAACAAGAATCAAAATTTAATATTGCTATATCTCCAATATTAGCAGCTATGGTTATTAGTAATGTTTTCTTAGGAATCATTTTACTTACTTTTAATCCTTCTTCACTTAACGTTTGAGTGAAATGATTAATATATTTTGATGCTTTTGATACATCACCTGTTTGAATAAAGGGATATGGTCCGTTGTACATTTTAGGATCATTTCTTGGACGATGTGTAAACTTTCCTCTTTGAATATTAGCAAAATATTTTATTTTTGTTTGCTTCCAATGTTTTGGTACTCTTTCTATAAATTCAATTTTTGAAGAATCAAATAGGTGATTATTAAAACCTTCTGTAATTGCCTTAAAAATCGAAATTTTAAGTGAGTCAGTTAAAACTTCGATTTGTCTTCTTCTTATTTGCTATCACTATGTCAATCTTTTTTGTAACATTATCAAGGTAATTAGAAATTATAATTTGTTCTTCAATTGAAGGTAATGGCTGTTTCAAATAATTTGGAGCATCACTGGAGTGCATTATTGTTGTACCTTGTGAAAAAAAAGTTATACATTCTTGAGAAAAATCACATTTTAAGGAATAGAAAAGATAATCATAAATAAGTTCAAAAGATTTTAACTCAATTTTTCTCAACCCTGTAGAAAAAATTCCTTCGAACCCTTTTTCAACTAATCCAGGAGATCCATCTAGACACAAAAGAATATCTTCCTTTTTGCATATAGCATTTGTTTCTAAGTTAACATAAACATTATCTTTATTATTACTTCCAATATCATTTACTCTAATAAACCTTTTTCCTTTACCTTCAATTCCATAATTTTTACTTCCTGGTTCTATTCCACGTAAAAAATTGATAAAATATTTTAATCTTTTTCTATCAAATTTTTTTGAATTAAACCATTTATCCTCAATTAGTTTATATTCATTACTTTTAATCATAGTAATCCCAAATCCTTCAACAGAGTTTTATTTTCTTTCTCTAAATCATTAAACTCTTTAATGACGTCTTCTTGTTTTCTTAATGGAGTATATTTGTAAAAATATTGTGTAAAATTAATTTCATAACCGATGGTTTTATTTTTAATTTTATAAGGTTTTTCAACTTCTCGCTTTAAATATTCATTTATATCCTCTTTTAATGGAATATATTCACTATCTGAAATTTTAACATTTTGTGTGACTTCTCTTTTCTGACCTTTAATTTTTTTTATTACTGTTTCTTTTTTCGGATTACCATCTTCATTGACATCTGTTAATTCCAAATGAACTTTAGTATAACCAAAATCTATAGTATCAAATATTTTACAATGTTCACTTTCCTTAAAACTATTATATATAAGACAAATTTGCTTTATTTGTTTATCTGATATATACTTTGTTTTTTTCCCAAGGGACTTTGGCATCTTCTCTGAAAATTCAACAGCATTAACAAGTTGGATTTTTCCTTTTCTTTCATTACTTTTTTTATTTCTAAGTACCCAAACATAAGTGCCTATATTCGTGTTATAAAATAAATCCTTTGGCAGACCAATTATTGCTTCAATTAGATCATTTGCTATTAAGTATTGCCTGATTTTACTTTCTCCTGACCCTGCATCACCATTAAAGCCAGGAGAACCATTAAAAACAATTGCAATAGAACTTCCTCCTTCTTGAGGAGGCTTCATTTTACTTATCATATGTAAAAGAAATAAAAATGCACCATCTCTAATAGTTGGTAACATGTCTTTATGAAATCTTCCAGAAGTATCATCTAAAATATCTTGTTTATCTTTTTTCCATTTTACTCCAAAAGGAGGATTAGAAAGCATATAATCAAAAGTTTCATTTGGAAATTGGTCATTCGTTAAAGTATTTCCATATTTAATATTATCAGGATTTTCTCCTTTTAACAACATATCAGATGCACCAACAGCCCATGTTTCAGGTTGCTTTTCTTGACCATATAAAACTACGTTTGCTTTTGGATTAACTTTGTCTAAAATATGATCTTTTCCAATAACTAGCATTCCGTCAGTTCCACATGCTGGATCATAAATTGTTTTTAATTCACCATCTTTGATTTTATCTCCATCAATTAAAATGTCAACCATTAATTCTATGATTTCTCTTGGAGTAAAATGCTCTCCTGCTTCTTCACCAGTTTGTTCAGAAAATCTTCTAATAACTTCCTCAAAAATATAACCCATTTTTTGATTTGATACAACACTAGGAGACAAATCAAGTTCTGCATATTGTTTAATCAATGGATAAATGAGTTTATCTTTTTCCAGTTTATTTAATTCTTTTAATATACCAAAATTATCCAATATTTTCTTAATATTATCAGTAAAACCATTAACATAACTCTTGAAGTTTTCTTTTATCGCAGTATCTTTTTCAGATGCTAATATCTTAAACGTAAATTTAGAAGAATTATCAAAACTTATTGATGCCTGAACTTTCTTTGACATAATGTTTTTAGCATCACTTGGACTAAGTTTACTAAGGCTATTTCCAAGAAGTTTTTCAACTTTGTTTCTTTCTTCTAAAAGAACTGATTCAATTCTTCTAAGAACGACAAAAGGAAGAATAATATCTTGACTTTGATGTTTTTTATATGTGTCTCTAATGATTTCAGCAGTTTCCCATATAAAGCTGACTTCTGCAGATATGTTAATTTGCTCCTTCATTTTGTATCCTCTTCCATCTGTTTTTCCATCATAATTTCAAATTGACGGGAAATAACAAAACCTTTCTTTTTACAATAATTTCTATACTCTTCATACAATTCTTCATTAACTCTTAAAGTGATATTTTTTGATGACATAAATCTCCCCCATACAAATATATACAAATACAATTAAATGTAATTATTAAATCTTTCCCAGAATATATACTGTTTTATATATTAAAGTTAATAAAGTTATTAAGAGATATTCAATTCAAAATTTCAAAACGTAAATTGAAACTCAAGAAAATACCTATTTTCTTTTAAGATTCAATAAATTGAAAGAAACAGATTATTTGAAAAAAATCAAAAATTTATTTTTTTGAAATCTGTAACAAATGTAGACAAGTGTAACAAACAGCATTGTATTAAAACATAGATAATTGAAGACAATTGGTATACACTAGTTACACTATGTTACATACGTTACAATGAATCATCATGGGCATGTATTTTAAAATCTGTGGTGTCAAATTTGTCAATTGGACTCAAATTCTTTTGTGTTGATAAATCTACTTCATCCAAACCATATCTTTTGAATAACATCTCTAAATGAATTTTATTTAATGGAATTACTCTTTTAGTTTCATTACCCAATCGTTTAAGTTTTGCCTTTTTAAATCCTAAAGATTTTAGCATTCTGCTTAAAACTTGAGTAGATAACACATTGCCATTATAACCCTTTAATTCACCATAGGAAATAATATCTGCGTTGTTGAAATACTTGGTTTCATCAGATAACATTTTATGTATTGTTTCAACAATTTGTCCATCAAAACTATTTTTTCTTTCATATACAATTTCATCTTGATGCTTTCCTATAAACTCTTTAAATATCTTTAACTGCGTTTTATCTTTACTAAACAAACAAATGTAACTGCCAACAATTTGTTTTACTCTTGGTTCTAATTCACCCAAATCTATTTTTGGCTTATTAGTAGGATCTATTTTATAGTAATTTCTAAATCTCCATAAAAGGAGTTTATTTCTTAGCAATAAAGCTTCATCATAAAAATCTTTATTCAAATTCAATGGAATGTCTTTTCTATTTGTTCCTCTCATGACATGAGTTATACATCTACTTTCTACAGCTTTATCCGTAAATACTTTTCTACTACCTAATATCTTTGGACAGAAAGGGTCAAAAAACCTAATATTGTCAAAATTATTTGTATCACACCTCATAATAAACCTATTTTTTTCATATCCTTGATTAATTATTTTGACCATATCTTGTGCTTCATCAGACTTTTTTAAATCAGCTTCATCAATAATCAAACTACCTTTCCATTTGTCAATTATTCTAAAGACAGGTGCACTTGTTGTTGCTCCACTAGTACTAATTGATTTATAGTGCAAAACTCCTAATGCATCGAGAAATCTACTTTTCCCTGTTCCAGTATCTCCCAATGCACGTAAGTAATTAATTGTATGAAAAAGTTCATATACCCAACTCATTAAAATATTCCAAACTGCAAATTGTAACACATCACTTGGAATGTCTAACCATTTGTGAATGAATTTTTTTATGTGATTTTGAAGATTTACATCTGAATCGTAATCAATTGGTTCACTTGGTAAAAATATAGCACCTTTTTGAATCTCTTCTCCTAAAAGTGGTTTAAATTTTGTACCTTCAACAGTAAACTCATCCATTGATTCATATTTATCTTTTTCAGCATCATATATACAAAAAGTATTCTTTTTACTAACTGGATCGTATAATTGCTCTATCAATAGTTTTCTTTTTCTATCTTCAATAAAACTAGCTCTAACAAAATCATCTTTCTTTGATTTTTTATTAATTTCAGGATTCATTATTTTCTTACTAATTATTTCAAGTGCTTTATTATATGTTAGCTCACGATATTGACCCGAAGAATTTGCCCATTTAGAATATAAATTCATCTCACTAAAAATTTCTTCTTTAGTTTTATTCTTTCTTAACAGACTACAAATAATGCCAAATTCTTTACCACTTCTTGATGTGTCTTTTGAAGTTAAAATTGGTGTAGAATTATTTTTTATAATATGAGGTCCAATTATTTTTAACAAATGTATGTCCGAAATTATTTGAATTTCTGTGTCTCTAACAACCTTGTACATTTTCCCATTTGGATGTGTTGAATTTGGACCAACAACATACCAATTCTTACATCGCATTTCACCACCACTATTTTTAAAACGGTGATTCTTGTCATATTCGCTAATTACATAATAGTGTCTTCCACCACTTCCAGTTTCAATTGTAAGTGTCGACAATTCATTTTCAAAATATGGAATTAATTTTTCATTATCAACATCAATTATTCTTAAACTACCTGGACCAGCTTGAACACCATAATTATATTTCATTTGAATATGGCTTTTAAGAGCTGAATCAAAAAGAGAGTATTCTGTTGTGTTTCCTTTATGGGGTGCTTTGCCAAGAGGTTTCCAATTCTTATCTTTAGATATTTTTTCATATTCTCTTCCTTCCATCATATGTATTTCATTGTTTTTTTTCCAAAATCCCCAGTGTCCAAGCAATTTGAAACGATAATCTTTTTTTTGCAGTTGTATTGGTATCTTCATTAACAACACCTTATTGGTACAACAAACATCAATTTACTTTTTGATATCTCTGTATCATCTTCTAAATGCAAATTTTCTTCATCTCTAACAAATAATTTAGAAACCCTTGAATTTGAAAAAATTAAAGATGCTAGTGTTTTTGGACAAAAAGAATTGCAAATTATGCACGGTAACCGAGAAAATTTCATAAAAAAAACAAATTTCTTTCTTGAATCAATTACTGTTCCTGATTTAGACTATTTAAAAATTGTAGATTTTTGTAAAGATTTTGAAGAAAAGATACATGAATTTAATGAAGACACTAGAAAACCTTACTATATTCTATCAAACTTTTTTGATAATACTATGAAAAAGATAGCACTTAATCTTAAAGACTTTGAAAATACAATAGTTCAACTTTTTAACTCAACAAAAGATCATGCTGTTACTGAATATAAAACACTAAACTCAAAAATCAATGAATTAAATGATGTTCTTGACCAAAGCGATAAACTTGAAGAAGAATTAGCACTACTTGAGACTGACCTTGATGATTCAATAAAAAAACAAGAAAAAGCAAATCTTCAAGTTGAAAAACTAAAAGAAAGTCGAGAATATCGAAAAATAAAAAAATTTGAACGGGAACTCCAAGAAATTGAAGACACATCTTTAAAGATAAAATCAAAAATAATCATTCAATTAAAAGCATTTGAAAAAGCGTTTAGAAAAATATATCATAAACAAAATATAAAATCTGTATACCTAGACTATCTTGAATATCCTCTAAAAACTATTGTTAAGGATAAAAATTTAGTAGTTATTGATGAAATAAAAAAATTAAAAGTTGAAATATCAAAAACAAATATACCTATCAAAAACAAAGAGAAGATTTTAAGCAGAAAGATTGACAAAGAAAAATTAGTAAGTTTAAGGTCCGAATATATTTTGCTAAATGACAAAAAGTCTCAGATAAATACTGAAATGGATAAACCCTTAATTATAATGGATTATAAAGAACAACAGTATAAGCTTGAACACCTAGTGGACAAAATTAAGAGACTTAAAGAAGATATTTCTGACAAAAAAAATATTCTAAAACATCTTAATTATCAAGATAAAAAAATAAAACTTGAATCAAGATTAAGTGAATTTTCTGGATATGTTGTAAGTATTGTTTAATTTAAGTTCTATCGATAAGTTTATTAAGTGAAATTCTATTAAAAAAAATATTCAATATTTTATGAGGTGAATGTGTTGAAAAAGTTTTCAAACAAAATCATAATCATATCATTAGTACTTGCAATATTTGTGACAAGTTGTGCAAATAAAAAAATTGAAGCACAGTTTTTTGAAAATCAAGATTTTTTGACAGATCAATGGAGAAACATAACTGATAAAACAGAAACTCTAATGGACGACATGGACGACTCTGAAAGACTTGAATTAATATCTCAACTCCAGGGAGAATTAGAACTTTATGACAAAAATCTAAAAGTACAAGATGAATATATTAGAGAAAATAGAGAAGCCTTAACTAAAAGAAAAGTTAATACTGAATTAAAACTAGCACAAATTGATTCTTCATTTTTTGAATTAGAACTTCAACAAAAAAAAGTTAACACGTATGAAAAATTAATTGTTGATATTGATAAACTACAAGAACAATATAATGAAGAAGTTATTTCTTTTGAAAAACTAAAAGCAGAAATTGAAAGTGAAGAAATTTCAAAAGAAGACAAATTAGCAAAAATAGATGAGATGAAAGCATATGCAACAGAAATTGATTCTCATATGATGTCTTTTAAATCCTTCCTTGGAATCAATAGTATGGATTTAGAAACTCTTGGATATGATCCAGATCCATTAAAACAAGATGTTGAAGATAAAAGAAATGAAATTTATTCTTATAAATCAACCTTATATGACAAAAAATATGAATTAGAAAATACAATGCTTTACGACTTAGAAATTAGACATCTTCCATATGTAATGGCTGGTGTATACAATCAATACCCTGCACTTAATTATTCCTTAATTGAGTATGAATATACTAATAATGAAGCACACCCAGTAACTGTAACTTTTAATGCCCAGATTAAAGGTCATACTACTTATGGTACAGTTACTGAAACGTTTGAGGCTGGAGAGACAAAAATTGTTAAACAAACACCTCAAATTTATTCATACATTGCTGATGATATAACTGAGATGAAATACGCAGATCTATATTATTATGTAACTCAAGATTACAAAAAGATTGCTGAGGACACTAAACCAATCAAAATGTATGCAAAAGATACTATGGTGTGGGCTGTTCAATCAAACGATGAATGGGTATCAACTGCTTACTTAATAGGTGCATGGGTTACTCCTCATATTGAAAAAGTAGACCAAATAATCAGAGTTGCTGCAGAATTAAAATCTAACAGAGCTATGACTGGGTATCAATGTGGTACATGTACTTTACCTGCAGATTTTACTGAATATTCTGGGGATGAAGTTGAAGCAATCTATAATGTTGTTCAAGCAATGGGTATAACTTATATTAATTCTCCTGTAAGTTTTAGTTCAAACCAAGAAGCGTCACAAAGAATAAAATTACCTTCAGAATCTATTGATTTGGCTTCTGCAAACTGTATTGATGGTGTATTATTGTTTGCCTCAGCATTAGAAAATATTGGTATGAACCCTTATATTGCACTTGTTCCAGGACATGCTTTTATTTGTTGGGATGTAGCAGCAGAGTCAGAAATGGGAATTGATTGTTTTGAGACAACAATGGTTGGCTCATCTACTTATGAACAAGCAAACGCAGCAGGTAGACTTGAATATACTGAATATAAATCAAAAGGAGAATTAACTTTGTTACCTATCAAAGGAATTAGGCAATTAGGAATCATTCCAATGGAATAATTTTTAATTATTTATTATTGAATATTAAAAATAAAAGAAATAGAATAAAATAATTTAT
>JABHHN010000096.1 GCA_018671515.1 archaeon
AATTTATAGAATCTATCTTGAAAAATCTAACGATTTTTCTGAGACCCCATAAAGGGGTCGTCTTGTTCATCTCCACGCTAAAGCATGGAAAGGTATTCTCAAGACTTAATAATAATTAACTCTTTAATGGATTTTGTTAAATATATTTTATTAGTTTTACCATGATTTTTTACATATACTATATCTTTTTTAACAAGTTCTTTTATTGCTCTATGTGTCTTAAGTTTATTCATGCCTTCAAGATAATTAATTTTAGATTGCAAAATAACCCCTTTATTTTCTATAAGTAAATTAAAAATATTTTTTTCATTTTGGCTTAGAAGTTTTAATACAATTCCTTTTGCATCTAAATTATTGTTTTTATCATTAATTTTTTCAGAACTTTCTTTTTTATTGACAATTTTTGAAAGAACTTTTAAATTTTCATTAAATTTTGATTCAAGTTTTTTAGATATGAATAAATATGTCAATGGAACTATAATTAAAATTGATAATATCAAATAGATCAATAAAATATAACTAGGGACTAAACGTGGACATAAATTATGACCATCATTAAAAAAAGTAAAATAAAGTAAAACAAATAAACTTACTAATGATAAAAGAAACATAAATAATTTTATTGGTTTGCTTTTTAATTTCATTTACCTAAGAAAACCAAATTGGTTTAAATATTTTACATTATTGGAAAGTCGAGACTAATGTCACATACTTAAGTTTGTGAATACCATAAAATGTTCCTTTTTCGGAATTGAAAACCCATGATTTTACAATACATACTTTAGAATTCGACTTTGCAAGTCAAAAATTTATTAAAAAATGATAGTCATAATACTTCACGTTTTAATGTGATAATAAGTTCAAACAAATAGATTTTTTTTATTGTAAATTCAAAATATTATTTTTTCTATTAACTCTTAATCATTTTAAATACAAAATAAGGTTCATCTTCAAAATTAAATTGCTGAACACTCCCAAAACAATGTTTCTTTTCACCTGACTTAGTAATTAGTTCTTGAGAATATTTTCCTTTTTTTTTCCCTAATTTAGCACTTATTACTGAGAAATAATTGATTGAAAGAACTTTTTTTGGATGTTCTCCAATCAACTCATTTTGTTTATACCCTAAATTTTTTGCAAAAATTGTACTAACCCAAACTATTTTCATTGAATAAAAATCAAGAATCACATCAACCTTACCAAATTTTTTATTCACAAAATCTAACAAATTTTTTAATTTCAAATCCATAAATAAAAATATCTAATTCATTATTTATAAATTTTATCCAATAATTAAATTTTCTATCTTATTATAAAATTTTTATTTATAATAAAACGTGTTTTTTGGTTTCAAATAGTATTTATATATGGTTTCAAACATATGAAATCATTATAATAAAATTTAATAATTATAAAAGGTGAAAAATGAGAAAACAAAATAATAACATAATTAAAATAATGTCATTATTAACAATTTTTGTTATAAGTTTTTTAATAACAAGTTGTAATAATAAAACTGAAACAAACATTGATAAAAATGTTGAAGAAGAATTTGATGAATCAATATTTATTGTAAATATTCCTGAATTAGATGCACTACATGAATATGTATTTTTATTATGGCATGATGCATATCCAAATAAAAATTATGAATTAATTCAAGAAGTATTACCAAATCTTAAAACTTCTATTTCAAACCTTCTACAAGTTGAATTACCTGAAGTACTACATAGTAAAAAAGAAGAGTGGAATAATGAAATAAATAAAATAGATTCTAATTTAAAATTATTAGATATTGCAGTAGAGCAAAAAGATGAAGAATCAATGTTAAAAGGTGTAGAAGCATTTCATAATTCATATGAGAAACTAGTAAGTATAATAAGACCAAAATTACCTGAATTAGAAAATTTTCATCAGGAAATGTATAAAATATACCATCATTATTTACCAAATGAAAATGTTAATGAAATTCAAAAATTAATTCCCATTTTAAAAACAAAAGTTGAATTGCTTAAACAATCTAAATTGTCTTATAAATATAAAGAAAGACAAAATAAATTTAATACAGCAGTTAATGAATTAGAATTAACAATAATAGAATTAGAAAACTCTGTAAATTCAAATGATATTGATGTTCTAAAATTAAATGTTGAAAAATTACATACAGCTTATCAAAAAGTTGAACATACATTTGAATAATAATTTATTTTAATCAATTTTTGTTTTTTTATTAATTCTTAATTATTTTTGTTATTTAACATTTGAGATATACTAAGTTTTTCTGTAGCGTAAAGAAAGAAAAATTTGGGTGAGGCCCGAGCCTAGGACTGAACTGTATATCCCTTGTTATACGCCCCGACAACTGAAAGGAAGAAAGCTCAGCGTGGCTTGAGTTCAAAAAATATTTTTCCTTCGTACTCACCAGGTAAACTTTCTTCTTTTTCTTATAAATTTTATTTTTAAAAACTCCTTTCTTAAAATTAACACTGAATACTAATTTCTTGATTTAATGTTTTGCTCACATAAATTTATTATTTCAATTATTCGTTTCTTTCTGGTTTCTTCACGCTTAGCTGAATATACCCAATGCAAATACATTTTTTTAGAACTTTTAGTAAAAGCTTGAAAGTTTTTAAACGCAATCTTATTTTTATCTAATTTTTTCTGTAAATCATTACGAATAATTAAATTTTCTGCGTCATCACTAATTGACCAAGAGCCATCTTTTTTAGCAATTTTTATTTTTTGCAATCCTGATTCATGTATTAAATTATTTACAATGAGTTTTTTTATGTGCTCTTTATTTAGTTTGCTCCATCCGCTTTTTGGCTTTCTAGGTGTAAAAAGTTGTTTTCTTTTTTCGTCATCTATCTTTTTTACAACTGAGTCTATCCAGCCAAAACAAAGAGCTTCTTTAACTGCTTCTTCCCAACGCATGCTTTCTTTTACGCTACTTACCTTGTAAAAAAAAAGATATACACCTTTTGATGAGTTGTGATTTATTAATAACCAATCACGCCATTTAAACCTATTCTTAAAGTATATTTCTTTTCTTTTTTCCATATTCTATTTAATTGCAAATTATTATATAAGTTTTTATTCTCCTAAAATAAAAGAAGATTATAAAAAAATATCTATAACTCTAATATTTTTTTCAATTCATCATTTGATGGATTTGTATAACTCTTCCCATCCGGCATAACCATTGTAGGAATTATTCTCATCCCATTATTTATTGATTCTACTAATTTTGATGCTTCTTTATCTTCATCAACATTTACTGTATCATAATCAACTTTATTTTCATCTAAGAAACTCTTCAATCTTCTGCAATGTGGACACCACTGTGCTGAATAAACCTTAATTTTATCTGCCATAAATATCACCTATTTCTTAATATTTAATCAATATTTTAAAAAAGTTTGGTACAACCAATAAAAAGTAAAAATTTAAATACTAGTATACACATTAATATATTGAGGTATCAAAAAATGAACAACAGAATAAAATACGCTTGCGACTTTTGCAGCTTTAAATTTACACGAAATAGAAATATTAATTTTTTGAATTGTCCTTATTGTGGAAAACCAAATAGCTGTAATATAGATAAAGGAAATATTGCATCCACGTTATTAAACGAAGTTTCTAAATTGAATATATAAGGTTTTTGATTCTCTAAAGACATGTTCTAAACCATAATGATGTCACAGTGACAAAAACTTTATAGGTGTGCTATGGAGAATATACAATGGCATATAGTAAAAGAAAGAAAAAATGGTGCATAAATCAAATAGAAAAAGGCAT
>JABHHN010000097.1 GCA_018671515.1 archaeon
ATCAGTAACTTTTTTATATTTGGACACAATTATTTTCATTAGCAGATCTCCTCCTCGATAAATTGGTTTTGAACTACTATTTATAGACGAGGAACTGCTACTTATATTTTTCTAAAATGCAGAGGGTTTCATATTAGCCGTTTTTGGAAAGGTATTGAAAAGAAAGAGATAGAATTTATGTATTTGTTTTTGGGTCATTATTTTTACCATAGCATCCGGCTTTGCCGTATGCAAAAAAGTATCTCGTAAAGCGAGATTATATATTTTGAAATAATGATAGAAATTATTTGATAAAAACTATCTTAATTGAAGAAAATTCTAATACTTGCACAATAAATTTATATAATTATTAAAATAACATCATGTGATGTATAAGTTTACTCTTAAATATGCATTAAAACAAGATTTACCTAATCAGATTGTAACTACAATTATACTTTTGCTTTTGTATCCAATTACACCAAAAACGTATAAAAAGCATTATTTGATGTTTTTTGCAATTCCTGCATATATTGGTTCATTATTTCCAGATGTTGCATTTTTTTTATTGTATCTAGTTTATCGAGATGGTGCTGTGTATAATACATCACATTCTCCAAATTTAGGTTTGATTCTTATACCTTTGTCTCAATTGATAGTGTATTTAATAAATAAATTTTTTATAAAAGAAAAAGACATGCCTGAGTATTGGTATATGATTGTAGGATTTGTTTCATTAGTGTTTTCTTGGATACATTTAATTGTTGATAAATTAGGATTTTAGAAGAATTGAATTTAAGTTAGTTTTATTTTAATTAGTGTATACAAAACAAAACATTTAAATAAATGTATACACTAATAATATATGTGGTTAGTTTAGAAAAGTATTTTGTTAAAGAAAATGAATATTATAGATTGACCCATTGTATTAGAGAAGGAAAAAAAATAGTTCATAAAACAAAACATATAGGAAAATATCTTCCATCTAAACAAAAATTGTTGATATTAAAAGAGGATTTTTATTATGAATTATTAAATGAAAAATATAAATTCCTTGATCAAAAGCAGATAAGGTCAATAGAAAAGAAGAAAAAAAGATATAATTTACAAAACTTAGAATATGGTCCTAAAGAAAAGGAAGATAATCTAAATGAATTCATAATTAGATTCACATATGATAGTAGTAAGCTTTCAGGAGTTGATATAACACTTAGGCAAACTTTTTTAATTTTAAAAAAAGGAGTTATTCCAAAAGATATTAAAAAAATAAAAACTATAGCTGAATTAAATAATCATAAAAAGGGAATCATTGCAATTACAAAATATAATGGTGTTTTAAATTTAAAATTCATAAATAAACTTCATAAAATTTTAATGTCAGGAGTTTGGGATGAAATTGCAGGCATTACAAGAAACAATTTAGAAAGAAATGTTAAAATTGCTGGGACTTCATATGTTCCACCAACTTGGAATAAAATAGAAAAAGAATTAAATATTTTTTTCAAATGGTATAAATCAGAAAATAGAAAATTACATCCAATTGAACTTGCATCATTGATACACGTTAAATTAATTTCAATTCAGCCATTCATGGATGGAAATAGTAGATTATCAAGACTGCTAATGAATTGGGTTTTGTGGAAAAAAGATTATCCATTAATTGATATACCTGTAGAAGATTTGGAAAAATATTACACAGTTTTAGATAAATATCAAATCGAAAAAAAGGAAAAACCATTTATTGATTATATAGTTAAAAAATATTTAGAAAATTAAGAATTATGCATCATTTTTGGATATGTTCCTGGCTGCATTATTACTTTATCAGTTATCACAGCTAAACCTTTATCTTTTAACATATCTTTTGACACCATCTTTGATTCTCCATAACAAATTAACTCATCTTTTAATGTGAATACTGCAACTAAATCTCCAACTTGAATATCTGATTGTACTTTTGAAATTCCTGGTACTGCTAATGAAGCACCATGGCATATTGTATCAACAGTTGTGTCAAATACCCATACTTTTGGGAGATGAGCAACTGCATCTTCAACATTTTTAACAACTTTTCTTAGAAATTTATCATTTCCTTCTTCATTATAATAATGGAATGCATCAGTTAGATCTTGAAGTGAAAATAAATCATTTTCATTAAATGGTCCTGCTTTTGTTCTTCTAAGTTCTGCCATATGAGCACCACAACCAAGTTTTTTCCCAATATCATGGCAAATTTTTCTTATGTATGTACCAGCTTGGCATCCTATTGCAAATAGAACATCCTGACCTACAAATTCTATAACATCAATATAGTATACTTTTCTATATCTCCATTCTCTTTTGACTGCTGATTTTACAGGTGGTAATTGTCTTATTTTTCCAACAAATTCACCTATGACTTTATGTAATTCATATTCATCAACAGGTTTATGTAGATGCATGATGCAAACATATTCTTTTCCTGATCTTAATAATGTCTGTAATACTTTTGTTGCTTTAGTCATAGCAATTGGAAGAACACCTGTTACTTGTGGATCAAGTGTTCCAGAATGTCCTGCTTTTTTTATCTTCATAATCTGTTTTACATAAGCAGATACTTGATGAGATGTTGGACCACTTGGTTTATCTATATTTACAATACCTAAATTAAGAAGTTCTTCAACAGACCTATCACTAGGTTTTTTCCCATATTTATTAGAGGTTTCAGCCTCTTTTCTAACAAATATTTCTCTTTTGATTCGCTCAAATGGTAATTTACCCATAAATTATGAGAAATAATGATTATTTTAAAAAAAGATTGGTTTAGTGGAGGTATTTTATTTGATAAAAATAGGTTAAATGATTGTATTATCCTAGATTTGTGGAAATTAAAATGAATTTTGATAAAAATGAAATTATTGAATTATTAAAGTAAAGAATTTTCAAGTTGAAAATTCTTTTTTATAGAAGCAAGTGCATGGCACTTGCTAAACTAATAATGAAAAAATTTATGATATGTTAGAAAATTAGAAAAAAGATTATTTTTTCTTTGGCTTACTTGTTTTTTTCTTAGGTTTTGGTGGTTCACTTAATTCTTCTTTTTTATAAACCCATTTACTTCCAAAATGCCAGAATATGAAGAAAAATATTAAGAAGAATACCCATCCAGCATTTGTGTGGAATGTATTTATTGCAAATGTTCTATCAATATATAATGCAACAAGCATAAGGACATAAATTCTTACATTATTGTAAAAAAATGTTCCAATAAGTCCAGGAATGAATAATATAGCCATCCTTTTTTTATTTAATATCTTCCAATCAAGGAAAAATAAAAATGCAAATATGGATATAAATAATTGTAATGAATCAATTCCTGAACAAGCAGCACTAATTCCTACTTTGAAGTCTTTTGCCTGAAGTCTTGGCCCACTTGGATCTGAAAAATCCATTAATATTGGTCCTTCACTAAATCCTAAAAGAAAACCAACAATCTTTGTTACAATTGAACTCAATAAGAACCACATTTGTTCAAATAATAATATTAAGAATGAATAAGATACTAGAACAATAACTAATATAATTAGTTCTTTATGGAATTTTATTATGAATTGTTTTATGAAGTCAAATCCAAATATTGCACAAGCTAAAAAAAACAGGTATGATATCTGGAAGATATATCTTAAAATCATCAATAAAGGTATTAGTATTTTTATTGGTGATGCACCTTTAAGCCAATAAAGATAGATATAATATAATATAAAATATACCAAGAATAATACTATAAATTCTATTGTTTGTTTTTTTTCTTGTTTTTTAAATTTTAATAAATGTATTTTTTTTGATAATAAAACAACTCCAATTACAGCAGTAAATATTAATGCATTAAGAAATCTTCCAAAATTTAATCCACTTAAAAATGGAAGTCTATAAAACCCAGGGATTCCAAAATTAGATTTAAAAAAATTAGTATAACTAAAATATAATAAAAATGTTCTTAGTCCAATAATAAATCCTATGAATATTGTTGATTTTATGGCGAATTCTTTTACTACTTTATCTTTAAAGTAATCGGTTATTGATTTGGATTCTTTTGTCATTTTAATTGTGTTTTTTTATTCTATAACCAAAAAGAGTCATAGTAAGGACAATCAAAAACAAAAACATTGTTCCTGAATTAATTCCTTGAACAACTGCTAAGTTATCAATTGCATATATATAATTATCATTTACCCATGTTTTTAATAATATGTTTCCAAATAAAAATCCTCCTGCTATAAATGAGTATGAAATAACATCTTTTTTTGAATGCTTAAGAAATAATAATTTCATTTTTTTGCTAACTATAATAAATATTATTGTTAATGCAATTAAAAAAATTGAAAAATAAGCTATTGATGAAAACGTTGATGTGTTTAATGAATTAAAAAAAAGATCGCTCATCTTGAAATATCTATAATATATGGCAGTTTTTTTAATGTATATATTATAAAATGAAAAAAATGCAATTAACACAAGAGAGATTATACTCGTTTTTAGTAGAAAAACTTTAGTTATGTGTACATGATCTTGATGGTGTTTGAGTTTTTTATGGTGTATACGCTTAGGTTTAGGTGCAGAACTTAAAGTCTTTGCTTTAGCTTTGTGACGTACAGTCTTTTTCTTTACTGTTTTTTTTTCTTTTTTCTTTTTGACCATAGTTTATAACCTATTTTTCCTAAACATAATATACTTAATGTTAAGATGATATTTAAGGAATATTTCCAGACATTTGCCTGTGTTATTCCTCCTGTTAGATTTTTCATATATTCGTTATATCCTAAAAAAATACCCATGAATATAGTAGTTGTAATGCTAAGAGCAATTGAGAGGGAAATTTTTTCTAAAATTTCAAGCTCTTCAAAAAACAAATAGACTATAAGAAATCCTGGGACGAACAGTGCAATTAGAAAACCACCTATTGCTTGTAATATTTGAATTGCTTCCATTTAAATAATTTAATCTCCTAGCGTTTATTAATTTTTTTGTTTTTTTGTTCTATCTTACAATCCAGAAATGAATTGATTCATTTCTGTCTTTTAAATATGATGTGACTTTTCCATAATCAAAATCGTTTTCTATTGAAAAATTATAGTTGAATACTTTCGATTCGCCAGGGTAGGTTTGTAATGTTTCGTTTCCAAGAATTTGTTTGTTAACTAATCTTAATTTACATGGATCTTCATTTACATTTATTCTTTTTACAACACCAAGCCTATTATTATTAACTCTAAGGCTGTTAAAATTTGCATATGTATTTTCAGTGCCTACATAAAAAAATCCATTTGAAAAATCTTCATCAACTATACTATGGAATGATTTGATATATTCATTAAGTAGTAAGTGTGCAATTCCATTTTGATATTTGAACCTAAAAACTTGTTTTTTTCCATCAGGTATTTCATAATCAAAAGATATTGTTTTTGTATCTCCTCTCTGAAGGAATATTTTATTTGAGTCTTCTAATATGACAATTCTTAATTTGTCGTTATAATTTAAATCCATAAAGCCAACATATACAATACCTTTACCTTCTAGATTTTTATAATCAAATTCAAAAGTATAATCATTTAGATTTGTGATTTGAGTTGATGGTCCATCAAGAATGTAATTTTTATCTTCAATGAATTCATTTTCTTTTTCTTTAAGTTCTTTGTTTATTTCTTCTGGAAAAATAGATTCAAATGAGAAATCTAATATTTCACTTTCAGATTTTTCAATATCAACTGATAAATTTTGAAGATCAAAACTTGAATCTATTTCAATATTTTCATATTCAGATAAAGATTTTTCTCCTTGTAATTTATAGTTTTTGTAACATTTTTCAAAATGTGTTTTTGAATTGCAACTAGGATCATTGCTACTGATTTTTAAATTACTTATCAATGAATATGAATTTTTTGATTCAATAGATATATCAGAAAAATTACCATTTACTTCATTTACTCCCATTATGTAATTTGAATCCATGACAATATCTAGTTTATCATTATTAAAATGCATTAATACACTGTGAGGTTTTTCATCAAAATATAATCTTTTTTTAGTAATTTCTAATGAACCATTTTTAAATTTTATAAAAAGGAATAATGAATTTTTTTGGCTCATTAAAAACATATATTTTGTTAAATTTTTATAGTCATAAAAATACATACCTAATTGTTTTTCACCAAATCTAGAATCAAATTTAAAACTGAGATTGAAAGATTCATAATCTATCTTCTCTCTTGTTATATTGTGTTCAAGTGATTCATATACGTAGCTTGGAAAATCAGAGAGTGGATAATTAAATCCTGCCCAATCATATAGGAGTGGATATATTCCTGGGTCTTCTTTATATGCAAGTGCTCTAAGATCTATGCCACTAAATAATGGACCAGTTATATCAAGACTAGATGTATTTATGAAATAATTTAGTGATAGATTATATCTTATTACTTCAGATTCACCTTTTAATTTAAAACTTATATCATCAGATTTTAATGATCTTATCTTACCTATATTGTCATTTAATCTTCCAGAACCAATGATGAATTCTATTGTTTCATTATTAGTAAATAATAGAGGTCTATTCATTTTAATATATGCATTTTTTGTCATAAATGATAATTTTCCATTAGGTTTTTTTAAGAATGTATAATCTAATACTTGTTTATTATTGATTGTAAAATTTAAATTATTTTCTTGAATTTTATATTTAATTTTATTTTCTAATTTTTGTGAAAATGTCATATTGTTTGAAGAAACTAAGATATTATTTTCAAATAGATATATTGTTTTATTTTTTTCTGATAAAATAATTCTAAAAACTTCATTAGTATTATTTTTCAATATTATTGAAAATGAACCAATACCATATTCAGGGTATAGATTGAATGAAAAAGTATGATCACCATTTAATTCATAATCAGAATACTTTTCGTTTTCTTCTAGAATCATAGTTTTAAAAAGAATTTCATCATAACCTAAAACATCTATATATTCATTGCTTTCATTAAATTCATCCCAATAATAATATATTTTTTTTCTGAAATCTCTTTTACAATCATAGAATGATACGTCATTATCATATACTTTAAAGAGTTCCAATTCAGTAATTTGATTATGGTTCATATTACTAGATTCAAGATTTTTTAATGTCGTAGAAAAATTGTAATTTTCATATAATATTACTTTATTTGGTAAGTTTTCATGGTCATTAAAATATATTTCAGAAAAACTATCTGGTGCTTGTCTTGTTAAATATAAAAATGCCATTGAAATAAATATTCCTATGATTATTGATATTATTAATGCGTTTATGATGACATCATCACCATCTGAATTTTTTGACATTTATATTATGTTAGAAAAGGATTATTAATAAAGTTTTTGTGAATTTTAAATAAAAATATCCAATTAATAAAAAGAATTATAAGCATTAATATCTTAATAAACATAATATTTATAAATGATTAAAAATCACTATTATGTAGTTACAAATAAAGTAATAAAAAGGTTAAATATATAACAAGTTTAAAATGGAAGATATTCAAACAATTTACAAGTTGATTCTTATATTTCTATACTCTTTTTTTAGTACTTCTTGGGCTTTGCCTTATGTGAATTCAAGATTAATTAAATTCAATTATATGGTTGAAGATAAATATAAGAAAACAAAAAATAAAATACCATATATGGGTGGTATGGCAATTCTTGGAGGTATACTTATATCACTGAGTCTTTCTCAGATTTTTGAAACATTGAATCCTGGAGATAAAGGATTTATTTCTCATGGAATTGGTAGTCTTTTCATATTTTATTTCATTATATTGATTTATGCTCTTTTTGGTGTGCTTGATGATCTTTTTAAACCAAAGAAAAGATATGATAAAATAATTGCAATACTTCTTTTAAGTTTTCCAATTGCTTCCTTGATGACTGATACAAGTATTGATATATTTTCACTAAATTGGGAGCTTGGTGGAGTATATTCACTTATACTTGCTCCAATATATATTATGGTTGTAGCAAATTTAGTAAATCTTCATTCAGGATATAATGGGCTTGCAATGGGAAATGCTTGGTTAATTCTGCTTACAATTTTGATAAAATCATATATGCAATCAGGACTTGAAAATCTTATTTTTGTATTACCAGTATTTGGTGCATTAACTGCATTTTTACCTTGGAATATCTATCCTGCAAAAATGCTTGAAGGGAATGTGGGGTCTTTTTTGATAGGTGGTGCAATAGGTGCATCATTAATTGCTCTAAACATGGAAATATTTGGAATCTTTATTTTGATACCTCATATAATTAATTTTATTATGGACACATTGACAATTGCAATTCTTAAGAAAAAAGATGTTAAATTTGGAAATTTAAGAAAAGATGGAACAATAGAAGCTCCACCTTCAATGAAATTTAAATCATTAAAATTTCTTTTAGTATCTTGGTTTAGATTGACAGAAAGTCAAGCAACGAACATGCTGATGTTTTTAACTGCATCATTTTGTATATTGGGATTATTTCTATTTTAAAAAATGAGAATTCTTATAGATATCAATCATCCAGCAGATGTTCATCAATTCAAATTTTTTATTAAAGATATGAAAAAACGAGGTCATAAATTTCTTATTGTTGCTAGAAATAAGGATGTTACATTTAAATTATTAGAAGCGTATGGGATTGATTATCTCCCAAGAAAAGGATATAAAGGTATTTTTGGAAAAACTATTGGGTTGCTAAAAATTAATTCATTTTTATATAAATTATCAAAAAAATTTAAACCTGATTTATTGATAGGTTCTTCAGGTGATTGTTATGTCGCACAAATTTCTAAGTTATTAAAAAAACCAAGTATAATTTTTGAAGATACAGAGCATTCAAAAATACAGAATGTTTTGACATTTCCTTTTGCAAATAAAATTTGTGTTCCATCATGCTTTATTTTAAATCTTGGAAAAAAAGAGGTTAGATATAATTCATTAAAAGAATTATCATATCTTCATCCAAATAATTTTTCACCAAATCCAAAAGTCCTAAATAAAATGGGGTTAAAAAAGAATGAAAAGTTTTTCTTGATTAGATTTGTTGAATGGAGTGCATCTCATGACATAGGGAAAAAGAACCAATTTGATAAATTAAAATTTATTGAAGATGTAAAAAAAGAAGGAAAGATTATAATTAGTTCTGAGGGAAAATTACCCAAAAATTTAGAAAAATATAAAAAAGATATTTCTCCTGAAGATATACATAGCTTACTTTATTATGCGCATATGTATATTGGTGAGGGTGGCACAATGGCAGCAGAAGCAGCTGTTTTAGGAACACCAGCAGTTTATATCAATCAATTAGAAATGGGATATACAAATGAACTTAGAGACAAATATGGTTTAATTATACAGTTTGATGATTTTGAGAGTAATTATGAAAAAATTATGAAAATCATTAGAGAAAAAAATATTAAGAATAAATTGAAAAAAAATGTTAAAGATATGTTAAAAGAAAAAGATGATCCTAACGCTTGGATGATTAAATTTATTGAAAATTTTGGTGGTAAAGAATGAAAATAGCATACATTATATCAATGAAAACTGGGATGTTGCCATTTATTTATTCTGAGCTTATAGAACTTGAAAATAATAATATTGATTTCACTTTATTTCCTACTAAAAGAGGGTATGGTTTGAAAGAACCTAAAGAAAATTGGGATATTTACAAATATAATCCATTGTTAACAGTAATAAAACAACCATGGTATTTAATTAAAAATCCTATTAAATATGTATCTCTCTTGTTTGAAAGCATTTTTTCAAATTCCTTAATTAGTTTTTTAGTGTCTACTGATATTAAAGAAAAAATAAGAGACCATGACAAAATTCATTGTCATTTTGGAGATCAAAAATTTTTTATAGGTTATTATTGTAAAAAATGGTTGGATAAACCCCTTTCAGTGACAATTCATGCACATGAATTATATAGAAATAATTGGAAAATGTTCAATAATGCATTAAATGAAACAGATACTATTGTTACTATTTCAGATTATAATAAAAAAATACTAATTGAAAAATTTGAAATTCAAGAAAAAAAAATAGTTGTAAATAAAATGTTTGTAGATACTGATCAATTTAAACCGAAAAATAATATTATTGTGTTAATAGTTGCTTCATTTCATGAAAAAAAAGGTCATGAATCTCTTTTTGAAGCAATTAAAAAAGCCAAAACAAAGAATATTGAACTTTGGGTGGTTGGAGGTACTGTAGAAAACTATGCAGAACTTGATTTACAAAAATTAGCTAAAGACTTGGGTATAGAGGAAAAAGTATGTTTTTTCGGTAAACAAAATAATGCAGCTTTGAGAGCATTATATAATGCGTGTGACATTTTTTGTCTTCCATCAATAACAATTAAAAATGGTGAAGCAGAAGGGATTCCAGTGGTGTTAATGGAAGCTATGTCATATGCTAAACCTGTTATTTCAACTAAACATGTAGGTATTCCTGAATTAGTTGATAAAGAATTAGTTGATGAAAAAAACATACCTGCACTAACTAAAGCTATTGATAAGCTTTCTAAAAATAAAAAATTAAGAAATATACAAGGAATTAATAATCGAAAAATTGTTAAGAATAAATATTCAAAAAAAAATATACAAAGACTTGTAAAACTTTTTTTAAAATGATAATAGCTTTTATTACAAAAAAATGTATGATGTTTAATGAGTCATCACTTTTTTCATATAAATTAGCAGGTGTATTTTAGATGAATACAAAAGTTAAAACCTCCGATATAAGTATTACAATTGTTATTAAAGCACTTAATGAAGAAGAAAATATTGAAAAATGCATAAAATCATCAATTATTGCATTAAAAGGATTTAATGGAAAAATAATATTAGTTGATTCAAAATCAGATGATAAAACAATTGACATAGCAAAAAAATATCCTATTAAAATAATTCAATTAAAATATAAGAAAGATAGGTCTTGTGGTATAGGACCACAAATTGGATATCTCAATACTAATACAGATTATATTTATATTTTGGATGGTGATATGGTTATTAATAAAAATTTCATCAAAAAAGCTATACCTTATTTTTCTGAGTCTAATATTGCAGGAATAGCTGGGAATATTATTGAAAAATCCAAAAATAATCTTGCTTTTCAAGTTAGAAAAAAACATCATATTGTAGATGAAGTTAAAATAGTTGATCGTCTTGGTATGGGTGGTTTATATAAAAAGTCTGCAATTGATGATGTTGGTTTTTTTTCAAATCCATCTCTTAATGCATATGAAGAATCAGATTTAGCATCAAAATTATCACTCAAAAATTATATTCTTAAGAGAATTCCAGTGGATATGCTTGAACATTTTGGGGAAGATACAATGTATATTTCTACCTTATTTAGTAGGTTTAAAAGTAAGTATATTTTTGGTTCTGGACAATTTTTAAGGTTGTCAATTATAGATAATCATTTTTTTAAAACTGCTTTAGAATTAAAAATTTATATAGTTACTCTTATATGGTATTTATTTGGAATAATTTCATTATTACTTCAATTTAAAGGTATTTTTATCTTTTTGAAAATTTTTATTATAGCATCGATAGTTTTAATATCATTAATTTTATTAATTAAAAGAAATGTAAAAAGAACAATATTTAGTTTGATTAGTTGGTCTTTGCAATCATTAGGTTTATTGATTGGATTTATTACCTATAAAAATAAAAAGGTAACAAATAAATTATATACAGAAATAAAATGAATCAAAAAATTAAACGGATAATATTAGTAATTTTGTTAGTTATAGTAGCTACTATAATAAGAACACACTATAAGTATCCACCACATCCTGATCATTATGCACTTGCACAGTATACAGAATCTATAATTAGAGAAGGATACGCACCTTGGGTATTACATCCAATGTCATTATTAGGTTATTATCCGCTTTCAAAACCATCTGGATTTGAATATTTTAGTGCAAATTTGATACTTATTACAGGTCTTGATTTACCAAATACATTTTTGTTATTTTCATTATTTACAGCATTTTATGCATCTTTTGCATTATATACAATGATGAGAAAATGGACTAAATTTGAGATAAGTCTTTTATCTTCTTTTATTTTATTGACAATGGTTACATTTGCATTAGATACTCAAAATACTGCTTCAAGTAGAATATTTAATATTATGTTAACACCATTATTTATTAATCTGATATTTAATTTTCATGAGAGTATAGTTCAAAAAAAGGTATTTAGGACTATAAAATATTTGATAACTATTTTATTAATTTATTTGGTAATGTCAATTATTCATAGATTAACTCAATTATCTATAATTTTTATAATATCATATTTATGCGCAGTTTTGACAATATCATGGCAAAAATTATTGATTTTTTTTCAGAAAACAAAGTTTTATGATAATAGAAAAAAATTCTATTCACATTCAAAACTATACGTTGCTATAGATATTTTTCTTTTTATGTTTATTTTTTTATCAGTAGGTTTAATAAAAAATAAAATTACATTGATAATTTATTTATTGATAACTACATACTATTATTTTATAATTAATTTTAAACTTCTTAGATCAAAAGAACATGTATTCATAGATTTTCTTTTTTTCTTAGGAATATTAATTATTACAAAAGCAGTTGATTTGGCAATAAGGGGAAGATTATTGATAAAATTTTTAAAATATATTCCAAATTTGACATTTCCAACATTAGCTATGCTTATTATTTTATTAAGTTTTTTGCTATTCGTCGTCTATATTTCATTTCATAAGCATTTTCATGATGTCATGGAAAAAATTATCAATTATACTGATATAGGAATCCATAAATTATATGGTTATGTTGAACAGAAACCAATTGAAGCAATTTATTGGGCTTTATTTGTAATTTTTGGAATGTTAGTATTTTTGGCTTTTGCAGGAAAAGGACTGTATACAATTGATAGAAGTTATTATTATGATAGTTTTCTTCTTAAAGGACAAAGTACAATGGTTGTTTGGATAAATTTCTTATTTAATATTAATAATAATTTGACAACATTGATTGTCTTTGCACCAATAGGTATAATTTATTTATTTGGAAAAACAAAAAAAAATATTTATTCATTTTTCTTTATATTTGTAGCATTGGGTTTTTCTCAACTACTATTTGATTGGGAATACGTAAGATTATATATGAACCCTATGTATGCTCTTTTTACCTCGATAGGCATATATTATGTATTTCAATTTATATATAGAAAATTATCAAATAAAAAATTATTAGTTTTAATGATTTTTATATCTATTTTTACAATTCATTTTTTATTTTCAAATGTTTTTATATTAAGGGATGAGCTTTTATCAAAAGTAGGACTTGCTGAAGAATTTCATGAAATTCCAAATGAGCAGATAATCTCAGCTGGTTCTTTTGTAGGTAAGGATAAATCAGAATTTTCAATATTAGGTTCTGTTGAAGGAACAGTTGTGTCTAAACTTGCATACTATAGTAATAAACCCGAAGCAGTTATTGCACAAAATATTTATGTTGTAAAACCAACTTATAACATAACCTCTGTTACTATTGATGAATTAAGAAGAAAATTCAATACTGGTACAAAGATTACAGAGCTTTTTGAAATGGAAGATTGGATATTTGGAGGAAACTATTTTTTTGGGAGACATATTATGCATTTTAAAAATAATAATATTTTTGATCCTATACCAAAAAGAATAATTGACAGTTATAAAATTAAATATATACTTGATACTGATATTTTTGAAGCAGAAAAATATAGATTTTTTCAGGAAATAAGTCAAAATAAAAATCTAATTTACTCAACAAAAAATCTTTATTTATATGATTTGAAAAATGGAAGAAGAAAGGTTTAAAATGAAGCTAGTTTTTTTTTTAGAAAATCCACATTATATAGGTGGTGGGGACTATTGCATTTTTAAAATTGCTGAATA
>JABHHN010000098.1 GCA_018671515.1 archaeon
AAAAGAAATGAAAAATTTAAGAAAAGTAACTTTAACTTTCTTAAATATATGAGGTAAGATTTAGTAATATTTATATAATCTAAAAATTATTAAATATATATGCCTAAGATACAAAATAAATATGACACAATTAAAATTCCAGAAGGACTTACTACAAAAATTGATGAATTAATAAGATTATCTGAGGGAGATTTCACTTCAAGAACAGATGTCATTAAGTATGCAGTAAGATTGTTATATAAAGATTCTATAAAATAAATGTACCAATAAAGTATATTTGCCTTATTGGTAACTAAAAATTAAACGCCAAGACTGGGATTTGAACCCAGAGATCCCAAAGGAAACAAGCTTTCCAGGCTTGCGCAATACCGAATTATGCGATCTTGGCATGAATCTTAATGAGTGACAAGTTGCATAAACAAAAATCATTTTTGATTTTTTTCTTATACGATCTTGGCATATTTTAATTACGAGACTTTAGAAAAAGAGAATATTTAAAAAACTACCCACACTAAAATATTCATATGATAAATCAAAATCTGATACAATGGATACAAAATCAGATATCACAAGGTTACACACCAGAGCAAGTTTACACTTATCTTACTCAACAAGGATACCAAGCAAATGACGTGCAGGAAACAATTAATTATGTAATGCAATCATCACAGCAGCAACCTATTACACAAGAACAGGAAACTACACCTCAAGAACAAAACAAACCATATAAAAAACCAATAAATTTCAAATTAATAGCAATTATAACAGTAATTTTTATCGTTGTTATTGGGCTTATTTTTGCAGCACTGCAAATAATAGAATCATCAAATATATCAAAAGAAGAAGAAGAAAAAGAAGACAGAATAAACCATGTTGATCCTGATAGACTTAAAAAATTAAAAGACATAGATGATGGAAAAACAACTAATGAACCTAAAGATAATTCCATGAATAAAACTTCCTAAAATATAATCTGCTTTTTAATTTATTATATTTCTAAACCATATAATCTCGCTTTGCGAGGTACTTCTTGCAGGAAGCTATAGCTTCATGCTATGGGAAAACCTAGTGATTCAAAAAAAAAAATATTAAGATATTACTAGAAAATTTAAAATTATATACTAAAACTAAACTTAGAAAAATATTAAAAAAAAAATAATAAAATCAAGAATTAAACATTAAGCATTTCAATTTCGATATTAAGTCCATCAGGTATAGGTACTCTCATGACAAGCCTTAATGCTCTCTCATCAATTCCTAAATCTATTAATCTCTTATGAACTCTCATCTCGTATCTTTCCCAAGTCTCTGTTCCTTCACCGTCAGGGCTTTTTCTTGTTGCTAACTTAAGCTTCTTTGTAGGTAAAGGTATAGGGCCTCTCATGTCAACCCCTGTCTTTTCTGCTATTTCCTTTATACTGTTTGATACTTGATTGATTTTATCAATGTCCGTACATGCCAGTTTTATTCTTGCTTTTTGCATTTTTAATTAAATAAAAAATAAAATTTTTATTTTTTCTTTTGTGTAAGGACTTTTTCAACTAAGTCAATACACATTCCTGCTGCAACAGTTGTTCCACTATCTCTTATAGCGAATCTTGAAAGTTGAGGAATTTCCTTTTGTCTCTCGATTACTAATGGAACTGTTGGTCTAATCTTAACTATAGCTGCGTCACCATTTTTAATGAAATCTGGGTTCTCTGCTAATGTTTCACCAGTTGCTGGATTTAATTTTTTCTGAATTTCTGTAATTGTACATGCAACCTGTGCTGTGTGTATGTGGAATACTGGTGTATAACCAACTGTTACAACACTTGGATGGTTTAATATAACAATCTGTGCAGTGAATTCAGTAGCTACTTTTGGAACGCTTGAAGGGTGTCCAATGACATCTCCTCTTGCTAAATCCTTTTTACCAATTCCACCTACTGAAAATCCAATATTATCTCCTGGTTCTGCTTGTGGCATAAGTTCGTGATGCATTTCAATTGTTTTACATTCACCAGTTACACCATTTCCTTCTCTTCCTGGAACTGCGATAATTTTATCTTTTGCTTTCATTATACCTGTTTCTACTCTTCCAACTGGTACAACTCCAATTCCTGTAATATTATATACATCCTGAACTGGTAATCTCAAAGGTAATTGAGTTGGTTTTTCTGGTACTGTAAAATTATCAAATGCTTCCATCATAGTTGGTCCTTTATACCATGATGTATTTTCTGATTTCTTAACTACATTGTCACCATGTAAACCTGATGTTGGAATAAATTGAATTTCTTCAGTTTTATAACCAACTGTTTTTAAAAGTGCTTCTACTTGAGCTTTTACAGCATTGAATTTAGCTTCATCATACTTTACTGTATCCATCTTATTAATTATGACCATTAATTGGTTAACACCTAATGTTCTTGATAAGAATACGTGCTCTTTTGTTTGTGCCATAACACCATCTGCTACTGCAACAACTAAACATCCACAATCTGCTTGTGAAGCACCTGTAATCATATTTTTGACGAAGTCTCTGTGACCTGGTGCATCAATTACTGTAAAATCATATTTTGGTGTTTGAAATTTTTTATGAGCAAGATCAATTGTAATTCCTCTCTCTCTCTCTTCTTTTAAATTATCCATAACATATGCGAATTCCCATCCACCTTTTCCATGCTCTGTCGCCAAATCTTTCAACTTTCTCATTTGATTCTCTGGAATAGCTCCTGAGTCAAACATAAGCCTACCTACTGTTGTAGATTTCCCGTGATCAATATGACCGACAACTACTAAATTTAAATGTTCTTTTTCCTTTGCCATTTTTTATTGTTCCTCCTAATTAGTAAACATAAGTTTCAAGATTCTAGGAATTCTAATCTCTTTATAAGCATTTCTCTTCTCCTATATCTCTTAACTTTTGTCTTTTAAAATTGTGTTTGAAATAATGAAGAACTATTGTTCTTCAACTACCTCATCTTTCAAACCTTTTCTTGACCTTATTATCTGTGTAATTCTTGCCTGTAATTCGTCAGGTAATCTTTCGAATTTCTGATCAACTACATAAAAAGAAGCTCTTCCTTCAGTTCCACTTCTAAGTTCATTACTTAGACCAAACATTTCACCAACTGGCATCTTTCCTCTAATTACAACAAACTCTCCTTCTGTCTGCATATCCTGCATCTGTCCTCTTTTAGCAGATAATAATTTTGAAATTTCACCCATATAAGTATTTGGTGATTCAAACTGTAATACCTGAACAGGTTCGAAAAGCATTGGTTTTGCATGTCTCATTGCTTCTCTAATTCCTTCTCTTACTGCTGGATAGACTTGTGCTGGACCTCTGTGGATTGAATCTTCATGCAGAGTCATATCATGTAATGTAACTTTTACACCAAAACTTGGTTCACCTGCAATAGGCCCTTTATTCATGACATCTTCAAACATATCATTGACAAGTTCGATCACTTCATTCATATGTACCTGACCACGTGTTCCATCCATTAAGATATTTCCATTGAAAATATCTTTTACTTTCTTTGAGACTTTTGAATCCATTCCTGCAGCTTCTAATGCTTCATATACTTCAGGAGATTTCTTTTTTATTCTCATTTCAGGAATCTTTCCTTCTCTGATAGCATCTCTAAGCTGTTCTGATAAAGGTTCAACACTAAAATAGAATTTGTTATGTTTGTTAGGTGATTTTCCTTCAAATTCTCCAGTTGGTTTGGTAACTGTTTCCCTATATACAACAATAGGAGAACTTGTTTTTATTTCCAAACCTTTTTCAGTCTTTATCCTATTTTCAATTATTTCTAGGTGAAGTTCTCCCATACCACTCATCAAATGCTCTCCGGTTTCTTCATTAATAGTTATTTTAATTGATGGATCTTCTTTTCCAACTTTTCTTAAAACATCTATTAATTTAGGTAAATCAGATGGTTTTGTTGCTTCAACTGCCTTTGTAACTACTGGTTCAAATAAATGCTTTATCTGTTCAAATGGTTCATCAGGTGTATCTGTTACTGTTTCCCCTGCATATGCACTTTTTAATCCTGAAATTCCAATTATGTTTCCTGCTGGTACTTTATCTACAACTTCTCTTTTTGCACCATTATAGATATATACTTGCTGAATCCTTGAATTTTCTTTTGCAACATTTAAATAAACACTATCTCCTTTTGAGACTGTTCCTGAAAATAATCTTCCAGCACATATTTCACCTGCTAATGGATCAACTGTAATTTTTGTTATAACAAAAGCTTTTGGACCATTTGGATCTGACAATATTAGAGATTTTCCTAAAGGAGACTCAACATCTCCGTACCAAATTTTTGGAATCCTATATTTTTGTGCTATAATTGGATTTGGTAAATGTTCAATAACTGCATTAAGTATTACTTCATGAATTGGAGCAGCTTTTTTTAGTGCTGTAATTTTATCTTGATCAATTCCCTGATAAGCATCTATTACTTGATTGAAATTTATACCTTTTTCCTTCATGTATGGAACTGATAATGCCCAGTTATGAAATGCACTTCCAAAACAAACAGAACCATCTTGTACATTAACTTGCCATTTTTTTATTTCTTCATCATCGTCTGTTATTGATGTAATAAATCTATTGACATTTGTAATTATTTTTGTAAACCTTTCTTGCATTGCTTCTGGAGTCAATTGCAATTCTTTGATTAATCTATCTACTTTATTAATCATTAAAATTGGTTTAACTTTTTCCTTTAGTGATTGTCTTAGAACAGTTTCTGTTTGTGGCATCATACCCTCAACAGCACATACTAAGACAATAGAACCATCTACAGCTCTCATTGCACGTGTTACGTCTCCACCAAAATCAACGTGACCAGGTGTATCAATAAGATTAATCAAATACTCTTCATCTTTTAATGTATGAACCATTGATACAGCTGCTGAATCAATTGTAATTCCTCTTTCTGCTTCATCATCATGAAAATCTAAAGCTCTTGATTTTCCTGCTAAATCTTCAGACATCATACCTGCTCCTGAGAGAAGATTGTCGGAAAAAGTTGTTTTTCCGTGATCAATATGAGCACATATTGCTATATTTCTAATATTTACGGGCTTATCCATAATTGATTTAACCCTGTCAACCATTTTTGCCATTTTTCTATTTCACCTTATTATAATTAAAATGTATGATTTTCATTATTTACTTTATATGAATGTAATTCTTTATCTGAAAACCAAAGTGCAACTTCTTTTTTAGCAGTCTCTGGTGCATCTGATGCATGAATTAAATTCATAATTGCTTTGTTATTGGTATCTGCATAATTATATGAATGATGTGCAAAATCTCCTCTTATTGTTCCAGGTAGAGCTTCTTTTGGTTCTGTTGAACCTACAATTTTTCTTACAACTTCAATTGATGAAACTCCTTCAACAACCATTGCAACAACTGGACCTTCAGTTATAAATTCTTCAAGACTTGAATAAAAACCTTTTTCTACATGAGGTTCATAATGTTTTCTTGAAAATTCACTGTCTACCCAAACCATTTTCATTCCAGCAACCTTTAAACCTGCTTGCTCAAATCTTGTGATAACTGTTCCAATCAATCCTCTTTTAACAGCATCTGGTTTTAATAAAATAAGAGTTCTCTGAATCATTTTTTAACCTCTTTTTTAGCAACAGATTTTTTTGTTGCTTTTTTAGGTGATTCAGATTTTGCTTCTTCTCTTTCTTTGGATGCACTCATAGTAGCCAATCTTTGTTTTTTCTCTTTTTTATACTCTTGAGTCCATTTAGTTGTTCTTGGCTTTCTATTTAATTTAAAGAAATTCTTTTCTGATTTATTATCTTTAAAAT
>JABHHN010000099.1 GCA_018671515.1 archaeon
AGTGGATAATCAGGTAAAAATACTCTTGAAAAAGAAAACACACCAGTAAATAAAGAAAGAATAATTGATGAATAAAATCCACATTCAGATGAATAAATTTTTTTTCCAATATAATAAACTGAAAATACAATTATTATGAAATAAAATAAATTACTTATTGATGCAACATCTTCAGATACACCAAATAAAAAATAAAAAGGCAAAACTACTAATCTATTTAATGGTGGATAAGTAGTTATCAATCTTAAATATGTATCTTTAAAATCATTAAAAGATCTATTTTTTATCGCATTATAATAATTTATACTTTCTAAATAACTATCACCAATATCATGTATAAATGGGGTTTTATCTAAAATTAAAACATGGACATTTAGAATAGAATAAAACAAAATAAATAAGATTAAAATTAATTTATGTAATTTTTCAATTCTAATTTTATTTGTTTTTTTCATTATAATTTTTTTATTAAATAATCATTTAGAATCAAAAAATCTAAATTTGCTTTTCTAAATGAATTTATTGCATCTTGTGGTGAACAAACTATTGGTTCACCATGAATATTAAAACTTGTATTAAGAAGACATGGAATTCCTGTAAGCTTCTCAAACTCATCAATAATATCATAATAAAAAGGATTATCCTTTTGCTCTAATAATTGTGGTCTTGAAGTTCCATCTACATGAACAACACCTGAACAATTTTTTTTCATCCATTTAGTAGTATTGAATGTTATATTCATATATTTAGCAGTATACTCTGCACCTTCTATTCCTATATAACATTTTTTAGCATATTTAGATAAAACAGTTGGTGTAAATGGCATAAACTGTGTTCTTTTCAATTTAGTATTTAATATTTTTTGAATATTTTTAATTCCTGGATGACATATTATTGAACGATTTCCTAATGAACGTGGACCAAATTCCATATTACTATGAAATAATCCTATTATTTTTTTAGAAGCAAGTAATTTTGCAATTTTTTTTTTAGAATTAATTTTTTTATATTTAATTCCTCTATTTTTTAAAATTTCTTCGATATTTTTATTTGAATATTTTGGTCCTAAATAAATTGATTTCAATTTTTTTTGAGACATTTTCAAATATGCATTAATTGAACCAACACATAATCCACCATCACCCATATGTGGAAATATAAATATATTTTTACATTCTTTTAATTCATGGATTTTTTGATTAAGTTTTACATTTGCAAATACTCCTCCTGCTAAGCAAATATTTTCTATTCCTGTTTTTTTAATCCATTTTTTTATAAATTTAATTAACTGTACTTCTAAATTTTTTTGTGCAGCAGCAGCAATATCTTCTTTAGAATAATTGCACAAATCTTTTTTTATTTTAGACTTTTTTAAAAATGACATATAAGGAAATTTGTTAAAGTTTTTTCCATTATAAAACAAATATTTTTCCATTTTTTTTAGCAAAAGATCTGGATTTCCATATGCTGCTAAACCAACTACTTTTCCTTCATCTTGTGTTGGAACAAAACCTAAAATATCTGTAATGACTGTAAAAAATCTTCCGACTGCAGAATTACCTGATTCTTCATAAATTTTTTTTAAAATATTATTTCTTGCAATACTAACAGTTATACTTAAACCATCCCCCATACCATCCACAGTAATTACCAATGCCTCATTAAAATCAGTATTAGAATATGCTGAATATGCATGAGAAAGATGATGATCAATTAATTCTATTTTTTTCTTATTAAACTTATTTTGATAATATTTTTTTGAAAGAATTTTATCGAATTTATAGAATTTAGTTTTTCTTAATAATACTTGTAAAAAGAAAAAAAATGAAGTTCTCAATAAAAAAGGTGATGAAAATTTATATTTGGCGTGTATTTTATTTAACATCCTAAATAAAAAAAGTGGTGTATAATTTGAAGCAATTATAACCTTATCTATATCTTTCAATGTTATTTCATTATCATTTAATGTTTTATTTATAGATTTAATTGGAAATTTTCTTGTCAATTTCTCTCTATTTAACCTTTCCTCAGAAATTGCATATACTAATTCATTATTTTTAAAAAGGGTTACCCCTGTATCATGATTATCTGTAATTCCTAATATATACATACTTCCATAATAAAATAAGATAATAAATAAAAGTTACTAAAAAATATAAGTTATAATATAATGAAAAAATCTAGAAAGTAAAAATTAAATGCTTTTTGTTGACAAAGAATATTTCCCAAGAGATATAAAATCTCTTATTTTTAGCATCCTAAAAAGATTCCATATTTTTCTTGGTTTTAACATTGTCTCTCTATATGCCTTTTTAATTAAATATTTAAATTCATCATCTGAAATATTTGGATGTTTGTACTTTGGAGTTCCTTCATTATGTGCTTCATCCTTCAATTTATACTTTGATCTATTTACCAGATTCCATAAAGGAGTTCCAGGATAAGGTATCAATCTTGAAAAATGAGTTACATCTGTATTTAACTTCTTTGCAAATTCAATTGTCTTAATTACATCTTTTTTTTCTTCCCATGGAAAACCTATTATAAAATTAGACATAGTTTTTATTCCAATTTTTTTACATATTTTAGAAATTAAAAGTGCTTGTTCTAATGTAAATCCCTTATGAATTTTTTCCAATGAAGTTGTACTTCCACTTTCAGGTGCAATTGTAAGAAACCAACATCCTGCTACTTTAAGTTTTTTAAGAAGTTTTTCATCTAATTTATCTGCTCTAACTCCATTTGCAAGAGAAAATACTATTTTCAATTATTTACTAATTATCAAATCACAAATTTTTTCTACTCTATCTATATCCATAGTAAAATTATCATCTGCAATCCAAAATTCATTTATTCCAAAATTTTTGATATTTCTTTCTATTTCCATTACCACATTTTCTGGACTTCTTGCCCTAAATTTAAATCCAAGACTATGATGGCAAAATATGCAAGTATAAGGACAACCCCTTGAAGTAATTAATGCTATCACATTTTTTGTTTTTTTAAAAACTACATGATAATCTTTAAAAGGAACTTTTTCAATTGCTGGAAAAGGAAGAATATCCAAATTTCCAATAGGTTTTGATTTTCCAGTATAATATGGCTTACCATTTTTTTTAAGCCATAAACCTTTAATTTTAGATTTATCACTAGATATCAAATATTTATAAACTGTATTTTCAGCCTCTCCTTCAACACATACATCGACATCTTTATTTAAAATCAATTCTTTAGGACTCAATGAGACCATCGGACCTCCTATCAATATCTTAATTTTAGGATTAAGTGATTTTGCCCATTTTATAGAATCCAACGTAAGTTCAATATTTCCACTTGTTACAGAATACCCTATTAAGTCATAATTATTTGGATTAAATTTCCTTCTTTTTTCAACATTAAAATCTAAAACATCAACATCTATATTTTTGGATTCAAGATATGAAGCAATATATAAAACGCCAAGTGGTTGTAATTTTGTTAAATAATGGTATTTAATCCTTGGAGATTCTATTACAAACAAAATTTTCATTCAATTACTCAATCATTAGAAATTTAAATGTATTTCCTTATTTTGCCAATATAATTGTAAATTTATTTTATATTAATTAAATCTTCATAAATTAAAAAATCATATATAGCTTCCCCTATTATTTTATTACCTCTAACATTTGGATGGATAAAATCTTGAGGCACTCTCTTTAGTTCAACAGGACTCACATTTTTTGAAATATAATGATCATACAAATCCAAAGTTGGAACATCATATTTTTGAACTGGAACTGTTCTTATCCATTTATCATTATTATCTTCTTTTTCAAGATTAGGATGCACAACAATTATTAAATCAAATTTTTCCTTTTTTGATAGTTCAATAATATCTAATAATGCTTGTTTATTCTCTTTAACCGGTTCAATACCATTTAAATATGTATATGCATCTGGAATATAATAATCTGAATTTATTTTACTTGCAATATTATAAGATTTAATATTTAAAAACCTATAAAATGCAAAGTTTTTCAATAAAAAATAATTCCATTTGAAAGGAAATGGGAAAAAACCAGCTAGATTCTGTGCTAAAATTTCTTCTCTTTTATAGTTACCACCAGCATTATAAGTTTGATTAAAATTTTTATATTTTTTTAGAAAATTTATGGGAATATAATCATTCTGATAAAAATTCAGAATTACAAGATCAGGATCATACACCATCAATTTGTTTTTTAAAGAAATATAATATTGAATAATATTATATGCACTGACCCCTGCATTTATTACTTCAAAATTTTTATCAGATTGATAATTTAATTTCTCTTCTAATATATTTAAAAAAGTCTCATTTTCATCTATGTTTGCTCCAAAAGTTACAGAATCTCCTAATCCAATTATCCTATATGTGTTTTCAGGTTTTTTTTTGTCATATTCTCTATCCCTGACACCCATAGAATTTGTTCTTATTTTTACACCTTGCCAAGTAGATTCAACATTAGAATCCAATTCGAAAATCAAACCTGGAATTTTTGACTCTTTATGTATATGTGGATTATCTTCATTAAAATCTACAGCAAATATTACATTTGGCTCATAATATGGAAGTTTTTCAAATTTTTTTACATTTACTTCTAATGCAATAATTAATAATAATATATACACAAAAAATATCAATTTTCCCTTCATATTTCTAATTTTCATCTTCTTAATTTTTTGACAATAAAAAATAATTATCTATCAAATAAAAAGTTTAGCATATTGTAAAGTCGAGACTAATATCACTTTTTTAAGTTTATGGATACCGTAAAATGTTCCATTTTCGGACTCGATAACCTATGGTTTTACGATACATAATCTATCAAATCGATTTTGCAAGTCGAAAAAGTGTCCAAAATGACACATTTTCGTTATTATTTTTTTAAATTAAATTTTAATTTATTTGGTTCGCTACAACATCTAAAACCATCATCATGAAGTTTTGTTTTTTTATCATGGTGATGTATTCCATCACAAGAATTTGAAATTGTTTTAAATACCCATTTTCCATCAATTAATTTTTGAGTATTTGAATAATTTGGATTATATGAACCTGCTTTTAAAACTCTATCATTGGAATTAATATCCCATCTATCTAATACCCATTCTGATAATCCACCACTCATTCCATAAACACCATATCCGCTCTTACACATTGGAAATGAACCAATCCTACTTAAATTTCCAGGTTTATTAAAATCTAAATGAGTATTACAGATTTTATATTCAAAAATATTCCCATAAGGATAAATAAAACCTTCAGGACCTTGACATGCTTTTTGCCATTCATATTGCGTACATAATCTTTTTCCATTTTCTTCACATAATTTTGTTGCATCTTCCCAAGTTACAATTCTCATAGGAAATTCACCAATAAGATTTGGATATTCATATTTATCTATACAATAATGATCTGTTTCTATAGTTTCATTTTTATATCCACCATATCTTTCACTTGTCCAGATCATATTAAAATTTCCAGCGGGTACAAATACCATTCCTTTAGGACAATGCCAAAAATAAGGTAAAAAATAAACAATTCCAAAAATGAATACTAAAAATAATAAACTCATTATCACATGAATAAATTTTTTATTCTTTTTCATTTAGATCCTCCAATAAATTTTTAGCTTCATCATCATAAGGATAATTTTCAATAGATTTTTCAAGTAAAATCCTTGCTTCATTAAATTTTTCTTCTTTAATATATATTTTTGCCAAAGTATTATATTTTTTAAACTCAATATCAGGATTTATATCTATGGATTTTATTAAATTCTTTTTAGATTTAGAATAATCTCCTTGATTATAATAGATTAATCCTAATCCTTCATATGGACAAGTATATTTTTTATCTTCAATATCTAATACTTTTTTAAAACTATCTTCTGCCTCTTCATAATCACCTTTATTAAAATGCAAAAGACCAACTGCCTCATGAACATATTGATTTTCAGGATATAATTCCAATGTTTCATTCAATAAAATCTCAGCCTCTTCCAGTTTATTTAACCATATTAAAGAATTTACTTTACTTACTCTACCCAAAATATTTTTAGAATTAAAAATTAATACTTGATCAAAATATTGTAATGATTCTTCATAAATTCCTTGATTTGAATATATCCAACCAAACCCAAGGGAAATCATGCTCTTTACTAATCTAAAATATTCACCAATATCAAATATTTTATTTTCTAATTCATATTCATTTAAATCTAAAATATCCAAATACATTTTTGAATCTTTTAAAATTAATTTAGCAGCGTCATAATCCATCTCAATTATTAATATATGTGCCAAACCCACCTGTGGAAAAAGACTTGAATTTATTTTATATAATTCATTAAATATATCTCTTGCTTCTTCGATTCTGTTTTGTCCTAAAAAAATATAACCTTTTATCTCATTATAAATTGAAATATTAGAAATATTAATTGCCCGATCAATATATGTTTCTGCACAACCATACACACCATAATTAAAACAAAGCATGGCAGCTTTAAATTGTAAATCATTTCTATTTGGTTCAATATCTGCTGATTTTATGAAGCTTTGTATAACTTTATTGGTATAATTCATCTTAGAATATAATGCACCCAATGCTTGATAAGAACAAGCATTATTTATATTGATAAGAAGATCTTCTGCCTTTTTAAAATCAGCTCTTTTTTGATACAATCTTGAAAGATATTGCTTTGCTTCAATCTTATAATGTTCATCAAAATTATCTTTTTTTTCAATAATCTGATGGAAAAAAAACATTGCAGTATCAATTTTATCATTAGTAATCAAATAGTTTGAAATATCATGAAATTGCCACATTCTAAAATCATAAATCATTTTTTCATAAACTGAAGAAGAATCCAAATAATTTTTTACCATCTCTTCAAATTTATCATAATTACCTATTTTGTCGAAATAGATTATTAAAGACCAATAATCCAAATCATCCATATTTTTCTCAAATGTAATTAAACTATCATCTATTTTATCTAAATCATCATTTTGTAGCATTAAAATCATATTCAATCTTTTACAGATTCTTTCATGAGTATTTTTTATGCATTTTTCTGTGATTTCAATAGATTTGTTTTTATCTGAATAAGGAGTCATATAATACGTCCAAAATAAATTTAGATATGGGTCAATTTTTTTACTATCTAATTTAATCAACTTAATGTATATTTTTTCAGATTCTTGATATTTTGAATTTGAAAATAAAATATTTGCTTCTTCAAGTGAATTTTCATATTCTTCTATATCTATTACATTAAAATTAAAAAAAAAAGTATTTTTAGAAAATAAATAAACTAATAACAAAGATAATAAAATAAGTAAAATGCTAACTAAAATCAAATAATTTCTCTTCTTTTTAAAAAAAAAATTACTAATAATATTCTGTTTCATTATTTAATATTCAATTAATAAATAAATGTTTAAATAATTTTTGAAAAACAAATAAATTTAATGCAAATGATAATATATTTAAAATAATCTTACTACTTTTTAATTTATAAAATCCAAAAGTTTTTAATACTCATTCATACATATTATAAACAATGGCTAAAAAGGATAAACCCATACTTATTGAACTTTGGGAATTTCTAAAAGTAAGAAAAAAATGGTGGCTCACACCTATTATTGTCATGTTACTTTTAGTGGCTTTTTTGATAATATTTGGATCTAACACAGGAGTACCTGTTTTTATATATCCACTATTTTAAATAAACAAAATGAAAACTAAAAATAATGATAAAATATTTTATGTTGTTATAATTATTCTTATTATAATTCTAACAAACACTAACAAAAAAACTACAAATTTGTCAGATGAGAATATCATTAACGACAATGACAAAATAATTGAAGATATAAATGAAATTGATGAAATTATTTCACAAGAACCAATAATTGAAAAAATCCCTGTTGAAGAAAAAGATTTTAATATAATAATAGATAATAATGAAGAAATAATTGAAAAAATTCCAACAGAGAAAGAATTTGAAAATAATGAAATAATAAAAAATAATATTACCCTTGAGATACTTCAAGGTGAAAATGAAATAGAACTTAAATGGACACCTTTTATTGAAAATTTAAAATATTATAAAGTGATAAGATCTACAAAAAATCCTGACCCTAAATATCCTCAAGATAAATTTATTAAAACAATCTCTGACCCAGATACAATAAATTTTGTTGATACAAAATTTAAAAATGGTCTAATAAATTACTATATCATAGCTGCAATTAAAAATGATATGAGTGCAGTATATAGTAATGTAGTAATTATTGACTTAAGAAATCCCGAAGATCAAGTAATCACACTAAATGGAGAATATAAGAATAATGAAGTAATTTTGAACTGGAAAAAACCAAATAAACCAGTCAAATATTATAGAGTAATAAGATCTTCAACAAATCCATTTCCAACATATCCACAAGACAGCTACATAAAAACATTCACAAATATCAATGATACAACATATACAGACTTAGATACTTTAAAAGATGAATATAATTACTATGGTATCACAATAATATTTGGTGACAATTCCATAGGGTATAGTAATCCAATAAAAATCGAATATGTATAGAAAGTTTTTTTAATAGATTTAATTCTATAAAATTATATGTCTGAAAATAATACAACTCAAGATGTAGCAGCAATGCAAAAGGAGAATTGTATATTCTGTAAGATAATAGATGGAGAAATTCCTTCTAAAAAAATTTTTGAAGATGAATTATGCCTCGCTACACTTGATATAAATCCTGCATCTGAAGGTCATATAATATTGCTCCCAAAAGAACATTACCATATCATGCCTTTAGTTCCAGATGAAACAATTTCACATTTATTTAATATTGCACAAAAACTTTCCCTAACTCTTCTTAGAGGTTTATCTATGCAAGGAACAACTACATTCATAGCTAATGGAGCTGCTGCTGGACAAAAAGCACCACATTTTATGATACATATTATACCAAGACTAGAAAATGATGGCCTATTCAAAATTCCAAAAAATCATATCTCAAAAGAAGATCTTCTAATTAGTCAAAAAAAAATCAAAGGGAGAATTAATCTTCTTTTTGGACTTAAAGAAAAATCTGAAAATCAAAAAAAAATAGATGAAAATAATGATGTCCAAAAAACTAAAATTAAAGAAACTGACTCTGAAAAAACAAATGATGAATTAAACGAATTGAATAATTTAATTAATGATAAAGAAGAAAAAAATGAACTCAATAAAGAAAAAAAACCAAACATTGAAAATGAAAATAAAGAAGAGAAAAAAAATGCAAATTTAGATGATATTGCAAATTTATTTGGATGAATAAAAATGAGAGAATGTGATGTATGTAAAATAATTGAAAATAAAGATTCATTTAACCTCATTTATGAAGATTCAATTTGTATTGCTATAATCCATGAAATACCAGCAGTAAAAGGTCATGTGATTTTGTTTCCAAAAGAACATTATCCTATCTTTGAAGAAGTTCCAAAAAAAGTTATTAATCATATATTTAAAATTACAAATAAAATATCTACAGCAATTTTTGATTCTATGTCATGTCAAGGTACAAATATCATTATAAATAATGGAATTACTGCAGGACAAGAACTTCCTCATTTCATTATTAATATAATTCCTAGGTTTGAAAATGACAATATAAATTTTGAGTGGACACCAAATAAAAAATCTGATTCTGAACTTGACATTACACAAACAATAATAAAACAGGCATTGAATGCAAAAAAAGAAATAGAACAAAAA
>JABHHN010000008.1 GCA_018671515.1 archaeon
CTTAATGCTCTTCTTGAGCTAATTCAATTTATAGAATCTATCTTGAAAAATCTAACGATTTTTCTGAGACCCCATAAAGGGGTCGTCTTGTTCATCTCCACGCTAAAGCATGGAAAGGTATTCTCAAGACTTAATAATAAAATCAAATAGAATAATAGATTATTTAAAGTATATAAACAATAATAATTTTGATGAATAAAAAAATAACAAGATATGTTAACCAATTAAAAAAAAGTGGACATTCTCAAAAACAAATAATAAAAAATCTCAAAAGAGTAGGTTGGTATGAAGAATATAATGGAAATCCACGAAAACTTTCATCTCATACATCAAGAAGAAAAAAATACAACTAATGTAGTTTCTAATAATAATAATAATTCTATTAAAATAAATCCTTCTGAAAATAATACAAATATATTGGCACTTATTGCGCTAATATTTTCTTTTTTATTTGCACCATTTGGTTTATTTTTAGAAATTGTTGCTAAAAATCAAGAAAATGAAAATCCAATTGCAAAAATGGCAATCCGTATTAGTATTGGATTAATTATTTTAAATATTCTAATTGTTTTTTTTGTATTTTATTTCGGATTAAATTAATGCATTACATTATGCAACAAAAATTTCTTTAATTATTAAGAAAAATAATTAACAAAGGAGAGATTATACTTATTAAAATAAGATAAAAGATTGTGTGAGTTGTAATAGGTAAAATCAATATAATTTCTGCTTTTAATATTAAAAAAGATATTAATAATCTAATTATATCATTGAGTAAAATCAGAATCAGTAAAAAACCAGTCACTGAAAAAAAATCTTTGATCAATATCATCACTGAAAGTGAAATTATCAATGAAATTAAATCTACAAATGTAAATTGATTAAATCTCCCTGCAATTGCATGTGATACAGGTATGGTAAAAAATGCAAATTGTAAACTTCCTAAATAACTACAAGTAAAAAAAACAATCCCTGATGATAATGGTATTGGATCAATATCAATTGCAAATAATCTTGAATTATAAAAAATTAAAATTATGGAGATAACAAATAAAACCATTTTAACAAAAAAATCTTTTAAAAATAACAACATAATTAAATTAAGCAATGAAAAAATAAGTATTTTTTTGAGAGAAATTTTCTTTTGTTTGTTTATTTTTTTATGTTTTTTTATCATTAATAATAGTAATAATCTATATGTATTTTTTAGTTTATGTATTTTTTAGTTTATGTATTTTTTTGTTAAAGAAAGAATTAAATACTTGAAATATATTTATACAAATTATGAAAAAAATAATATTATTAGTTATGCTTATTACAATGATTGTAATTTCTTGATGTCTTGCTCCACCTGAAGAGGGTTTAGCACCTCGTGATATTGATTTTGGTTCCAAAAGTGCGAATTTTAATTATGATATGAATTGTGCTTGTGGGGGTTCTACAATTGATGACCCGGATTGGGTATGTATATATGAAGATCCAAAAGAATGTTGTCCGAAAAAAGAAGATGGTTGTTGTGAAGATAAAAAGACTTTTAATCTAGTAACTGAAGATATATATTCATCAGTAGCTAATGAAGTATGTGATGTACTAGATGTTGGTGTATTTTTAGAATATTATAAATTATGTCCAAATGAAGGAGAACGTTGTGTAAAATTAGAACATCTTAGTGATAGTAATTCTGAGACATTAGGTTACTTAAATGATTATGATGAATCATTAATATGGCATAATGATCCAGAAAGTATTTTGACTGTTTGGATAGATGAATCGTTACCAGAGGGTGATCCAAGTAGGATAGTAATTAGTAGAACTAAAACATCAGAAGACACAATAGATAATACTTATATAATTAGAAAAATGAAATGTCGTAAAACAGATAATTTTAAATCTGAAAATGTGGGTGATTTTTGTACAAATATAGGGATTGATTCATATAGACATCATAAAGGATTTAATCCTGTGTCTTATAATCCCCAAGAATATGTTGGAACAGGAGAAGCAGTATTAAATCAAGGATAAATTTAATTCTTTTTTATTCATTTATTCTATTCAAAATCGCAACCTATAAAAATACCTTATGAATACTCTTAAAATCAATGAGAATTATTGAGGGAAAATAAATGGATTGTAGTATATGCGGGAAACAGAGTTTATGGTTGCACTTTATTGGAAAAGATAATGTATGTGTAAAATGTATTGCAAAAAATACTGTTTTTAAAGATATTAAAACAAAAGATGAATCTCGTCTAAAAAAAGCATTGAGAGTCTTTGATATATCATGCTTTGAAGATCTAAAAAACCTAAAATATTCTGATGTTGAAAATCTTGAAAGTATGAAAGATCGAAGAAAACAAACAGCTAAGTATAAAACTGTCAAATCAAATATTAAAATTGATTCAAAAAATGATTCAATGGACCTAATATCAGAATTAGACCAAGGCTGGTAATTTATTTTTTCTTATTAATATGACGACCTCTTTTCTCAACTTTTTCAAGTCTTAATAAAACATATTTATAATTTTCTTTATGTTTGATATAACTTTTCAAAGCCATTTCATATGCCTTCTCAAACACAACATGATGCTTACTCATCAATGCTTTTTTAAACAAAAATAAATCAACTGCCATATCTTCTACTTTTTCTGAAAAAAAAGATAATCCAAAGTCAATAAAATATACTTTTTTACATTTTAAAATCATATTTGAAGTAGTCAAATCACCATGAATTATTTCAGAATTATGCATTATAGCTATTTTTTTTCCTATATCTTTTGCAAGATTTATATTATCATCAAGTACGTCTCTTATTTTTTGTCCGATGATATATTCCATCTCAATTTCCATAGATTTATCATCAGAACTAATCAATTCAGGTACAAAAACTTCTTTAGGTAATTTAGATAAAACTTTGGCTTCTCTTCTTGTCCTAAATTTCCTTAATTTATTGTCTAAGATTTCTAATCTATAATTCTTCTTGACTCTTTTTTTGATAATTTTATCTTCATCTAAATAGATTTTTGCCTCAGCACCTTGTGAAATTAACTTCATAAGAAATAAGTAAGAATCTTTTTTATTTAAATTCAATGTTTCTCTTTTTTAAATTCTATATAAGAATATACTACTGGGATAAATGCTGAACCAATTAATAAAATCATTATCAATAAAAAATCAACTTTTAGAATTGTTGCTACTATCACAAATAATCCTAAAGATCTAAAAACTAGACTTGCTAATCTATGTGTCTTTTTCCATACTTTATTACTACTCAAAGTCCAAGGTGTCCTTATTCCAATGAACCAATTTTTCTTGATATCTCTAATTATATATCCAATGAAAAAAAACAATAGCCCAATCAAAGGCATAATAACATTTGAAATATTTATCTGGATTCCTAAATTATACAAAATCACAAATAAATTGATGCAAAATAAAAAAATCATCAACACTATTGAAAACAAATCAAAATATTTTGTAGTGTCTTGTTTTGTAGGATCCATTTTTGGCAGGATAAAAAACATTATCAAAAGAAATACCCCTATAAAAGGTGTAGTGAAAATACCACTAAATGCAGGCATATAACCATTAACATTTCCTTTTGCATCCCAATGTGTTGCCATTTTTTCAGGCATAGAACTGTAAAAATATGCTGACATAGTAAATATAATAATCAAAATTAATATTGATACAATCTTAGATTTGGATACCATAAATAATATTTTAATTCTTCTCTTAATAAATATTTTGCCTAAAAAAACAAAATATTTATAAGTAAAGTATACTTTACGTAAAGTTAACTTTACATAATTAAAATGAAACTCAAAAAAAATAATCTTAAAACATATAGAGAAAAAAAAAAAATAACTCAGGAAGAGTTAGCAAAAAAGACAGGAGTTTCAAGACAGACTATAATTTCAATTGAAAATGGAAGATATGTACCATCTCTTCCTTTAGCGCTAAAATTTGGAAAATTATTCAAATGTAAAGTTGAAGAATTATTTGGTGTTTAAAATGGATAAAAAAATAAGAATAATTATGAAATATTGTTTTGGAATATTCTTTATTGTCTTAGGATTATTATTTAATGTTTTCAAAATCGGAAATAAAGAATATTTAGGATTCACAAATACTGGTAATTGGTTATTGTATATCGGACTCATAAGTATTATAATAAATACATTACAAATAATGAAAAAAAAGAAAAGAATTGTTGATGAAAGAATGCTTTTAATAGCATCAAAAGCAAATAGAATAGTATTTCTTTCAATAGTAATACTTGCCTTTGTCTTAATGATTGTTAATGGAATAAAAACAATAACAATTCCTTACAGTATGTTTATGAGTTATTTAGTATGCTTTATGATGCTTGTTTATTTTATAAGCTATAAAATATTATTAAAATATAATTGAGATGATAAAAATGAATACTAAAAAAAATAAAATTTTTAGAGTTTTCATAATTACAACAGAGGTGAAATTATGATAGGAAAACCAGAATGGTTCACATATCGGATTGCAGGATGGGGAATAAGACCAAAAACAAAAGAAGGATGGACATACACAGGAATATTTTTAGCATTGATTTTAGCTATTACATATCTTCCAATACCAGAAAACATCAAAACATATTTAATTGGAACAATCGTTGCACTACTTGTAATAGATTCATTGCACATAATGATGCAACTACCTAAAGTACATGATGAAAGACAGAATTATCATCAATTATTAATTGAAAGAAATGTGTCTTTTATGGCAGTTATATCAATAATAATATCAATGTTCATCTTATCATTAAAATATGGATTTAATAATAACACTGAAAAGCTACCATTTGAAATTTCATTATTAATTGGTATATTAATCACAATGGCACTGACAAAATTTGGATCAACACTTTATGTCAATAAAAAGCTGTAAAATTTTTTATTTTATATTTATTAAATATAATTCTATCTCCATCCAGAAATAAAGGCCAATACAATAAATATAAAATATGCAACAAGGACTATTATGCCTTGTTTTCTACTAATTTTCCATTTTGATTTAACAAAATAAGTCAAAGCTAAACTAAAAAATAACATTACAGGAATATTATATGTCACACTTAATTCAGAAATTGTTATTGGATGAATTATACCTGATACTCCTCCAATCAAACAAACATTTGCAATATTGCTTCCTATTACGTTTCCTAATATTAGATTATGATGCTTTTTTCTTATTGCGCTAATAGATACCATCAATTCAGGCATAGATGTTCCAATTGCAACAAGACTAAGTCCTATTACACTTTCATTAATTGATAAGAGATTTGCAAAAAATACTGCTTGTTCAATCATAAATTTTGAACCAAAAATTATGGCAACAAGTGAAATAACCAATATCATTATATCTTTAAAAATCCCTTCTTTGAAAAGCTGAATTATTTTTTTTTCAGATTCAGTTCTCTGACTAGGAACTTTATTTACTGCTTTTCTAAACATATGGCTTTTTACTGAAGTAATATATTTAAAATCAACAACATATTGTATAAAATCATGAAATTTGTATTTTTTTGTTTTTGTGTTTTTTGATTTCAGTAAAAACATTATGTAAAAAAAATATAATGCCAATAAAAAAAATGATTCTAATTGTGAAAGGACATTATCCAAAGAAAATGCTAAAAATAATATAATTGATGTAATCAAAATATAACCGTCTCTTTCATATATTTTTCTTCTTGTTTTCATTGATCTTAGATATGCTGAAATTCCAAAAATCAAACCAATATTTGCAATATTACTTCCTACAATATTTCCAATAATTAATCCAGAATGCTTTCCAAGTGATGCAGATATCCCTGACGCAAGTTCTGGTATTGATGTACCAACAGAAGTTAGAGTCAATCCTATTATAAATTCAGAAACACCTATTTTTTTTGCAATTTTTGATGATGATTCAATAAATATATCTGCACCTTTAATAAGTAGAAGAAACCCTAAAATCAAAAATAAAATATTAATCAACATTTTTTATCCTCTTTCTTGAAAAAAATGCTGTCATTGTAGGACTAAGTACTGTGCTAATAACAGACATTATTACAATTGAAGTCATTAATGCATTATCTATTATTCCAAATGAAACTGCCGCAAAAGTCAATGACAAAGCTGTTGTCAATTTGGACATTGATAATGAACCAAAAATTGCAGCATCTCTATTAGAAAAATGTTCTAATTTTGATGATAAAAAACCACTGATAAATTTAGATAAAAATAACCCAAAAATTATCAAAAGCATCATAATATTTGAAAAATCAAAATTTAATACAGTCTTTAAATCTATTTCCATCCCTACAATAAAAAAAAATGTTGGAACAAAAATTCCATACCCCATTATATGAAGTTTTTTTTTTAACACTTCAGATTTTTTTAATTCTGCTAAAGTAAAACCAACTAAAAAAGAAGCAATGATTGGATGAATCCCTAAACCTGAATATATTATTAATATAATCAATAAAAGTGAAATTATTGTTCTTACTTCTAGTTCATCATCATGTTTATTTTTCCTTTCTAATCTAAAAAAATATTTGGTTATTTCTGGTAAAAACATTTTTAATATAATTACTGAAGATATAAGCAATCCTAAGTATATTGGTGTTGAAAACCTTGATGCAAGACTACTTTCTTTAAATAAAAGAGTAAGTAAAAAAAGACTAATGAAATCTTCAAATATTGAAATACTCTCCGCTGCTTGTCCAATTTTTGTTCTTTCAAGTCCAAGCATTTTTATGGTGGACATAATTAAAGTTGGCGCAGATGCAATAAATATCAAACCTGTAAAAATAGATGCCTGCCATGAGTAACCCATTGTTTTTACAATTACAAGACCAGTCATAAAAGGTATTACACTATTAAAAAAAGTCATTCTTGTTAAACTCAATAAAGGTGTTGTAAAATGAATATGTTTCACTTCAAAACCTGCCAACAAAAGAAGAAATGATGCTCCTAAGAATCCAAACATGTTCAAAGATTCATTTATTTCAACATATTTTAATCCAAAAGGACCAAGTATTGATCCCACAATTATAAGAGATGTAGCAAATGGAAGCTGGAATCTTCTAAAAAATTCTGGAACAACTAAACCAAAAAATAATACTACTGCCAAAACAATAAGTGTACCATCAATTAAAGCCATTAAGTATTTTTTGTTTTGATACTTTTTAAAGTTTTATCTTTTCAATTAGATTTATATTATTAAATAAAAAATAAAATAAGAAATATTAAGGAAATTTCTTAATATTATTTTCCAGTTCTGATATTGCCGGAAGATCATTTCCACCTAAAAGTTCCAATGATGCTCCACCACCTGTTGAAACATGTGTCATATCATCTTGTAATCCAAATTTTTCAATTGCTGCAACAGTATCTCCACCACCAATTATTGTTTTTGCTTTGGAATTTGCAAGAACTTTTCCAATACTTTTTGTTCCATTTGAAAATTCATCTACTTCAAAAACACCAATTGGACCTGCCATGATTATTGTTTTTGATTTTTTCAAAATTTTAGTATAACTCTCAATTGTTTTTGGGCCAATATCAACTGCAATCCACCCATCTTCTATATCTTCTACAGATGAATATTTAGTTTCAGCTCTCTCATCAAATTTATCAGCCAAAAGCACATCTTCAGGAATATCTACTTTTTTAGGATAATCTTTCATAACTTTTTTTGCAAATTCTAAACCTTCTTCATCAAATTTAGATTCTCCAATATTATATCCTTTTGCTTTAAGAAATGTATTTGCAAGAACTCCACCAATTATCAAATTATCAATTTTTTTTAATAGATTATTTATGATATTAATTTTATCAGCTTTTGCTCCACTTATTATTGCTGTAAAAGGATGTTCTGGTTTTTTCATATGATCTTTTAATTCAAGTACTTCTTTAGCCATTAAATATCCAAAATAAGTTGGAAGATATTTCATCACACCTGTAACTGACGCCTGCTCTCTATGAGCTACACCAAATGCATCAAATACAAATATATCTGCCAAAGATGCTAGACTAGATGCAAATTTAAGATGATTTTCTTTTTCTCCCTGTTCAAATCTAAGGTTTTCAATAAGTACAATTCTTGTTTCTGGTAAATCTTCTCTTACTAAATTCTTAAGGTCAAAAATTTCATCAAAACCAATATTATCAAAATCTTCTTTTAGTCTTTCATAAACTGGTCTCATACTATATTTTTCATCATATTTACCACCTGGACGTCCAAGATGACTACATAATATAATTTTTTTTGCACCTAATTCTAATATTTTTTCAATTGTTGGGATAGCTTTTCTTATTCTTGCATCATTTTCTACTCTGCCTTCTTTTATAGGCACATTAAAATCTACTCTTACTAATACATATTTATCATTTAAAGGAGCATCATCAATTGTTCTCATTATATTCACCATGTTTATAATTTATTTTTGTGTTTAAAAAAATTATTGTTTTGAAAGATAATAATAAAACATAAAAAAATAGAAAAAAATAGTTAAGGTTCTTTTTGATCAGTAAATCTCCCTGTATACCTTGCATTTCCAAGAGCCTGTTCAAATATAAATTGACATATCTTTGTCCCAGCATGAAGTCTTAATGGAACTGTACTATTATTTGTAAGCTCAAGAACTTGCCTATTAGAAATTCCTGGTTGCATATATGATGCAGAGATATGTACAAGTAAACCAAGTCTTGCAAACCTGCTCCTTCCTTCAAGCCATCCACACATATTTGAAGGTAATGTAATTTTTTCTACAGTTATTCCCAATATTGTTTCATTAGGCATTATTACAATTTCTTCAGATTCAACTAGTTCTGTTATTAATTTATAATCTGCATCTTCATTGACATCTACAATTCCATTTGTCTTTTTGAATATTCTGAATTTATTATGCAATGTAAGATCAATTGAACCTGGACCAATATTTTCAGGATTAAATGGTTCTACATTTATTTTTCCTTCTTCTATATGTTTTAAAATTTCATCTTTAGTAAGTATTGACATTGTAATTCATTTGATAGGAAATTGGTTTATATATTTTATTAAAAATGAAGTATTGTTATTAATTTTCAAATTATCTTTTTTAGTTATAATTATTACTCTTAACAACCCGCTATGCGTCTTGCAATTTTGTTGCAGGAGGCGAAGCCTCATGCTATAATCAAATATGATAATTAAAAAAAAAGAAAAATAAATTAATATCACGGAAATCCTAGAACACTTCGCTACCTCACACTAAAGTACGAGGTGTGCTCGCTCGTGTTCTCAAGACGGATTTCCTGAATGTCAAACATAGGAAATTATAAATTTCCAGGCTTTGAAAACAAATGTTTTCAAAAGGTCAACATTCATCCTCCAACTAAAGTAAGAGGTTTTCTGTCGACTTCAACATAAAAAATAAATTTTAGTATGTAGATATTGCACCATAGAAATGTTTTTAATTATATCTCAATATTAAATGGATAAGAATTATAAATGGAAATTATTCAAAAAATACCAAAAAAAATGGTCTCTACATGGAATTCTGATGTAAAAGCAATTATAGATACTTGGACAACATACAATGTAACATTAGATGAATTTAAAAAAGCCATTTTAATAAAAGGAGTCAATTTTTCAAAAAAACATAATGGAATTGCATGGATTGTTGATTCAAGTAATGCAGTAGGTGTTTTTTCACAAGAAATCCAAGAATTCATAAGAAGTATTGTATTTCCAACATTTGTAAAAAATAACATAAAATTTTTTTTCACAATAAAACCCAAAATTTATGGATTGACTTCACTTACTGTTGGAAGTTACGCAGCAAAAGCTGGATCTGCAGGATTAAAATTAATTGATGTCCATAGTGTTGATGATGCAATCATGTGGATCAAAAAACACGCTAATGATTAAATTTTATTCTTAATTTTTTATTTGTTTTTTTCTTAAACCCCATATATTTGCATAAATTTATAAATTTGCTAAGTCCAACAAGCATTATTTGAGTAAAAGTGTAAAAAATATGGGAAGTTTTTCAAAAATTGGATTAAAAAAGAACATTATTGAAGTATTATCTAGAATGCAGTTTTATGAAACAACAGAAGTCCAAGAAAAAATTATTCCATTAGCACTACAAAAAAAAGATATTGTTTTTACATCTATGACTGGAAGTGGTAAAACACTTGCATATTCTATTGGATTCTTATCAAGAATAAATACCAAAGTAGGCTTGCAAATGCTTGTAATGGTTCCAACAAGAGAACTTTGTTCCCAAGTTGCAAAAGAACTAGAAAGAATTTGTGAACCACTAAATATCAACGTAGGAAAAATATATGGTGGCCATAATATGTCAATGGATAAAAAAACACTTATGAAAAAAAATCATATAATGGTCGCAACTCCTGGACGATTTATCGTATATGTCAATGAAAAAAAGATAAAGGTTGGTGAAGTAAAATTACTTGTTTTTGATGAAAGTGACCAGATGTTTGATAATGGTTTTTATGAAGATTGTGCATATTTAATATCAAGAGTAAGCAAAGAATCACAAATAATATTATCATCTGCAACTATTTCTGAAAAAGTTGAAGAATTTATAGAAAAAGAAATTGTTGATTATAAGTTATTAAAAATTGGAAATCAAATTCCTAAAAATATTAAACAAGAAAAAATTCTTTGTCCAATTCCTGAAAAAAATAAATTACTTTTAAGATTTTTATCAAATAAAAAATTTGAAAGAGTACTAATTTTTGTAAATAAAAAATCTAGGACTGAATTAATATCCAAATTATTAAATAATAATGAAATTAAAACTTCTCCTATTAGCAGTGATCTTGAACAAAAAGAAAGGGAAGAAAGTCTTAAATTATTCAAACAGGGAAAAATAAAAGTACTTGTTGCAACAGATGTAGCAGCAAGAGGTCTTCAAATTCAAGGTGTTGATATGGTCATAAATTATGATGCACCAAATAGAGCTGAATTCTATGTACATCGTATTGGTAGAACTGGAAGACGTGATAAGCCTGGTTATTCACTAACCATGATATGTCCTGAAGATGATGATAGATTTCATAATATTGAATTTATTTATGATATTAAAGTAGCTCTAATTGATGATGAATTCAATAATATTGAAGAAGAAAATTAATTCTAAAAAATTAATAAAAAATAAAATAAAAAATTATTTTGTTACAAATCTTATGAGATCAACTAATCTACATGAATAACCCCATTCATTATCATACCATGCTAGTACCTTTATCAGATTTCCATTTGTTTTGGTAAGTGATGCATCAAAAATTGCTGAATGTGGATTATTCACAATATCTTGCAATACAATAGGTTCTTCTGTATATTCTACAATGTTTTTAAGATGATGATTTGATACATCTTTAAACAACTTATTGACTTCTTCTGCTGTAGTTTCTTTTTCAACTTCACATACAAAATCTGTAATTGAACCATCAGGTGTAGGCACTCTTATTGCTATACCATCCAAATTTCCATGTAATTCTGGAATGACCTTTGTAACAGCTATTGCTGCACCTGTTGTTGTTGGAATCATATTTATAGCAGCTGCTCTTGCACGCCTAAGATCTCTATGTGGCAAATCAAGAAGTTTTTGATCATTTGTATATGAATGAATAGTTGTCATAAAACCTTTTTTAATCTTAAAATTGTCATGTAAAACTTTTGCAATAGGTGCTAAACAATTTGTTGTACATGATGCATTACTAACAATATGATCTTCATCTTTATTATATTCATGTTCATTTACACCCATAACAATTGTCCTTACTGGATCATCCCCTTTTGCAGGTGCTGAAATAATAACTTTTTTTGCTCCTGCAGTTAAATGCATGGAAGCTTTTTCTTTTGTCCTAAATATTCCAGTACATTCTACAACTACATCAATATCTAATTCATTCCATGGTAATTTTGTTGGATCTCTCTCGGCTAGAACTTTTACTTTTTTTCCATTTACTACTATAAATTCTCCATCTGTATGAATATCTCCTTCAAAATTTCCATGAACAGAATCATATTTTAGAAGATGTGCTAAAGTCTCCTCATCAGTTAAATCATTTACTGCAACAAATTCCAAATTTGGATCATTAATTCCTATCCTTAAAACCTGTCTGCCAATTCTACCAAAACCATTAATTGCAATTCTTACCATTTCACTTCACCTCTTTTGATTGTAAATTATAATCAGTTTGCAATTTGGGATCTAAAAATATTTTTATTTTCATAGCCATTAATTGCAATTCTTACCATAATAAAACCTCTTTAATTTTTCTTGATATATATAAGTTAATAAATTTTATTGATTTAAAAAAATTAGAATATTAAAATAAAAAATAAATTATAAAAAAATAAAAAACTATTTTTTTCTTTTCTTTGTTGGTCTCTTCCTGACAGAAGTTTTTCTAACAGTAACTTTTGATGTAACAACTTTACTTCTTTTTACTGTTTTTTTTAAAGCAGGCTTTTTTTTAATAACCTTCTTTTTTTTAACAACTTTTTTTTTAGCAGGTTTTTTCTTACCTTTACCACGTAATTTTTCTTCAGCTTTTGCAACATGTAATATTGTATTTATCACAGCATCAGGTGTTACAGATAATGATTCTATACCACAAGAAACAAGAAATTCAGCATAACCTGGTACACTTGAAGGTGCATCACCACAGAAACCCATATGTTTCTTCTTTCTTTTAGCAACTTCAATTACTTGTCTTATAAGAATTTTTACTGCTTCATTTCTTTCATCATATATTTTTGAAACAAGTTCTGAATCCCTATCAAGTCCTAGTGTTAGCTGTGTCAAATCATTACTTCCAATTGAAAATCCATCAAAGATATCCAAGAACTGATCTGCTAATATGACATTTGCTGGTATCTCACACATTGCATATACTTTCAAACCATTCTTTTTTCTTTTAAGTCCAAATTTTTCCATGGTCCTTAAGACTTTCTTTCCTTCTTCAACTGTTCTGCAAAATGGAATCATGATTATCACATTCTTAAGACCCATATCATCTCTAACTCTTCTTAATGCTCTACACTCAAGACCAAATGCTTCCGCATATTTTGGATCATAATATCTCGATGCTCCACGCCATCCAATCATAGGATTGTCTTCACTAGGTTCGAAATAATGACCACCAATTAGATTTGCATATTCATTACTCTTAAAATCACTCATCCTAACAACAACATCATGAGGATAAAATGCTGAAGCAAGTGTTGCTACACCTGAAGCAAGCTGATCAACAAAGAATTTTGATTTATCTTTGTATCCTTTTGTAATTTTAGCTATTTGCTTCTTTATCTTTTCATCTTTTACTTTTTCTGGATGCAATAATGCTAATGGATGAACTTTTATATATGAATTTATAATAAATTCTTCCCTTGCAAGACCTACACCTTTATTTGGAAGGAAATGCAAATCAAAAGCCTGTTCTGGATTTCCAAGATTCATCATTACTTTTGTTTTTGTCTTAGGTATATTTGCTATGTTCTTTTTTATTACTTGATATTTCAATTCTTTATCATAAACATAACCATTACTTCCTTGTGAACAATCGACTGTTGCTTTTTTTGAATATTTTATTCTATGAGTTCCATCTTTTGTTCCAACAATGCAAGGAATACCTAATTCTCTTGAAATGATTGCTGCATGACATGTTCTGCCTCCTCTATCTGTAACAATAGCTGAAGCTATTTTCATAATAGGTTCCCAATCTGGATCAGTCATTTCAGTTACTAAAATTTCACCTTTTTTGAATTTTCTGATTCCCTTTACATCTTTAATGACATTGACAGGACCACTTGCAATTTTTTCTCCAACTGAAGAACCTTGTGCAATCAAGTTTCCTTTTTCTTTTAAAACATATGACTCAAGAATATTAGCTTTCTTCTGTGAATGCACAGTCTCTGGTCTTGCTTGAACAATATATAATTTTCCAGTTACACCATCTTTTGCCCATTCCATATCCATTGGTTTAAAATGACCTGCTTTTTTAGAATAATGATCTTCTATTATACAAGCCCATTTTGCTAATGTGTGCGCTTCATCATCTGTAATTGCATATTTTTCTCTTTGATTTATTGGCACAGGAATATTTTTAACTGGTTTTTTTGAATTTCTTGTATAAACCATTTTTATATGTTTTGAACCAAGTTTCTTTGAAATAATACAAGATTTAAAACCCTTTTTTAGAGTTGGTTTAAATATATAGAATTCATCAGGATTTACTGCACCTTGAACTATATTTTCTCCAAGTCCATAAATAGATGTTAAAAATACTGCATTAGGGAATCCACTTTCTGTATCAATTGAAAACATAACTCCACTTGAAGATTTATCACTTCTAACCATTTTCTGAACTGCAATTGATAATCCAATTGAGAAATGATCAAACTTCTTATCTTCTCTATATGATATTGCTCTATTTGTAAATAGTGAAGCAAAACATTTTTTACATGCTGCAATTAAATTATTTGCACCTCTAATATTTAGATATGTTTCTTGCTGTCCTGCAAATGAAGCATCTGGTAAATCCTCAGCAGTTGCTGAACTTCTTACTGCAACATCAACATTAGTTGTCTTAAAAAATTTGCATAATTTTCTATATTCTCTTACAATTTCATCTTCAAGTTCTTTTGGAAATTTTGCATTCTCTATTATTTTTCTAACCTTTGCTCCTCTGTCTGAAAGGTTTTTCATATCATGTGTATTTAAATCTGATAGAACTCTTTTTATCTGATCTTTAACACCTGCCTTTTCTAAAATATAATGATAAGCATATGCAGTTATTGCAAATCCATTTGGAATAGCAACTTTTTTTGCTGTTAAATTTCTATACATCTCACCAAGTGATGCATTTTTTCCACCTACTAAAGGAACATCTTCAATACCTAATTCTTTAAACCAAAGAACAAATTTTTCATCTCTTTTTACCATATTTTCCACCTCAATAATAATATGTAATTTTTAGTTAAAAGAAATTTGAATTTTAACCTTTATAAATTTTGTTATAAAAAAAATAAAAAAAA
>JABHHN010000100.1 GCA_018671515.1 archaeon
AAATCAGTAACTTTTTTATATTTGGACACAATTATTTTCATTAGCAGATCTCCTCCTCGATAAATTGGTTTTGAACTACTATTTATAGACGAAGAACTGCTACTTATATTTTTCTAAAATGCAGAGGGTTTCATATTAGCCGAAAAAATGAATAAATAAAAATAAAATAATTTGATAAAAATCATACCTACGTCAAAATTTTATGATTTTAAATGTACGTCTACAAATTTTGTTTAGGTAATTTTAATCTAAAGACATATATGGACTAACTAACTCATAAGCTACAGGATCAAGTCCACAATCTTTTGTACCCATGATTGAAAAAACTCGATTATTACCAAATCTATCTATTGCAGACGCACAATCATCTAAAATCTTATTAGAACCAAATTCTACAAAATTACCTGGACAACTATGCTTTATATTTGAGGTACAAAAATCAACATCATTTCCAAACTCTTCCTTACAAGCCTCAACATTTTTACAAAATCCAGGAAATTTATTTGGACAACCACCATAATAAGGCACTTCTTCATTATAATCAGTAATATCATATTCATCACATACCCCAAATAAATGCGTAAATTCATGTGTAAAAATATTATGTTGTCCTTTATAGCCCACATAAAAGAAATTATCACCAATTAAAGAAAATAATGCATCAGGATTAGCAAACCCACCAACATTTGCAGAATTTCTAGAATCATAACCTACATAAATATATTGTGACACCATATATTTTATATCTTTTTCTTCTATATAACCTTCAATACACTCCATTATTTCTTTATGCCTAAAATAAATTGAATAATGATTCAAAGGTATTTCATTAATTGTATTACATTTTTCATCTGATTCCATTTTAGATAACGGCACTATATGGTAATCAATATCACTTAATTCAAATTTTGAAACTTTTGTCAAAACAGATATTGAACTCTCTATTTCATTCTTTACGTCATTATCTGATTCCCATTTATCACCCATAGGCACTATGAAAAAAACATATTTAATTTTATAATCTGTTAATGTTGTACCCCAACCCATAGTTTCAGTAACTGAATCACAACCACATTCCCAATTATGTTCTATAGGATGTGCTTCAACAACAGAACCATCTTTATCACAATAACAATTACAACCATCAATATAAGTACAAATATCTCCTTCATTACAAAATCCATCTCTACACTCATCTTCGTTTGTATTTGCTCTGATTGTTTCTGCTTCTCCTTGCACTAATGCATTTCCAACATTTGAATTTTCTTCCCCATCTGAAGTACAAAATTCTGCATTACCATTTCCATCAAATTCAGGATATTTAATTTCCCCATTTTTACATTTACATATTTCATCATAACGATAATAATCATCTTCATTATCTGCACAACATATTGCATCTTTGCCACAATAATTTTCTTCTTCCCAATCCTCCTCTTCTTGAGATATACACTCTACTTCAAAATTGTCACATAAAACTATATTTCCTGGAGTGCCAATGACTTCAATATTTTTTAATATATTTTTTGCTCTTTCAAAACAACCATTTTCTAATAAATAATTACAACCATTTGAATTTTCACAATTATCAAGAGTTGTATAAGTTATTGATTCATCAAAACAATTACATTTAAGATTTCCAGGATTAGGTCCAGACTGAAGAAGATAATACGAATCACTACAAACACAATATGCTCCTTGAGAAAGATCATCTATGATTTCATCATGAAAATAAACATTAGCATCATTACATAATTGGTCTGGTTCACAATTAGATATAAAAAATAAAAATATTATTATAACAACGTATTTTATTTTCATAATGAATTATAATTAATAAATTAATATTTAAATATTCTTATTAATATACCTACATAGTAGAAATCCCTAATTTTTCCAATTCTTCTTTAAAACTTTCAACATCTGAATAATGATGTATCAAAAAACCATATTTTTTTGCTTCTATAATAAAATGAGGTTTGTCATCACAAAATAATATTTCATTTTTATCAACATTTGAAACTTGAAGAATCCTATCAAACATTTCCTTTTGTGGTTTTTTATAACCTACTTCCCATGAATTTAATATTGAATCAAATATTTTATCAAAATTATGTACCCTATTAAAATATTCCATCCTATATTTTTCATTGTTGGTTGATAAAATGCATTTGATTCCTTGTTTTTTTAGATTTTCTGCAATTTTTATTAATTCAACTTCAAGGTATCCATATTCATGCCATATCCTTAATAATTCATCTACACCTTTTGTCCAATTCCAACTTTTGAAATATTTTTGAATCTCAACTTTTAAATCTGCCTTTCCTTTAACGCAATCCTGAAATTCATCTGTAAAAAATTCCAATACTTTGTCATGTTCAACTCCATATTCTTTAGAGAAATATTTACTGAACTTCATAGGTGTAATATGTAACATCAAATCAAGATCATAGATTACAGCCTTTATCATAATAATTTTTTAGAATGTTTGTATATATTATAAGTTTTTTTTATTTTTTAATTTTAATTAAACATATCAGGACCAATATTCATTTTTGTTATTTGTCCAGATTTTGCTTCATGAGTATTTCCTTGATAGTTTATGCATAATGGATCATCTGGATTTTTTATGCATATTTGTTCTAAAGTTATTGATTCTTCAACTTGATTTTCTCTTGTCATAATTGATGCAACAAGTGTACTCATAATAATTATTGCAATAGTTAGTGAGATTATGAATAATTTTTTATGAGACATAAATTAGATTTTGTATTTTAAAGTATAAATAATTTATTGTTGTTATTATTATTAAAATATTTTTATTTATATACCTATTTTTTATTTTTAAAAACAATAATCAAAATTATTATCATGACTAAAAAAATAAATATAAATGAATAAACTATTTTTTTTCCAATTTTATCATTTTTTGAATTTTCATCAATTTTATTTTCTTTTGTATCATTTAAACAATCATTATCATTTATTCCATTATAACAATCAAGATCACATATTCCTTCTTCTATTCTATCACACACATTGTCTTTTGAACCACTAGAACAATCATTTGGACAACCAAAATAATTTTCAAATCCTTCACAGATTTTATTTTCATTGCAAATTAAATCTCTTATATTTTCTTCATAAATCAATTCATTTAAATGATAAATTTGTAAGTATTTTCTATCAAAATTACAATTAGTTTTTAATAATATTGGAAGGCTTTCTGGAGCTAATTCATAATCTCCTTTTAGAACCAATGTTCTTGTAATGTTTTTATTTATGGATTTATCACCATTTAAAAAAACAAAATTATAATTAAATTTATCATGTGAGATTTCAGATGCAATTCCTGGATACTCATAAATATTTTCTAAATCAACTGTATCATTATAATGTAGCATATACATAAATTCACAAACTCTACCTGCAAATGTTATTTTTGCCATTAATAATAAGATAAGTGTTAATATACAAATTTTAGTTATTTTTATATTGTTCATTTTTTTAATTTAAAGCTGTTTTTGGATCTACTAATTCATACGCAACTGGATCAAGACCACATCTATAACCAGTTCCCATTATTGAAAAATATCTTCTATCACCATTTCTATCTTTTTCAGACTCACAATTCCCCAATTTATTATTATTATTTAAATCTAAAAAATTACCTGGACAAAAATCCATAATTGTATATCTTTTACAATAACATCCTGTATCTCCTTCAATACAATTATAATTTTCACCATCTATTCTTTCTGTACAAATCTTTCCTTCACAAATATCATCACCATCTCCAAATTCTTCTTTACATGTTTCAACACTTTTACAAAATTCTGGAAATTTATTGGCACAACCTAAATAATGAAAAACTTCATAATTATATTGACCTAATTCATATTCATCACATACACCAAATAAATGAGTAAATTCATGAGCAAAAGGAGAGTAACCGGATTTATCTAATACCAATTTTGTAAGATAAAAATAATTTCCACTTCTTGCCCAAAAGTGTACACCTGCAAAACCCCCTTTATCAGTAATAGGATTTGCATCAAATATAACAAATACTTCCTGAATCATTGAATTCTCAAAATAAGTATATACTGAACTATCCTTAGCACATGAAATAAATTCATTACTTTTACTTGGAAGATTATACCAGTCAACATTATAATTTTTTATTTTACTACAAATTCCATTATTTTCCATTTCATCCAAAGGAACTATTTTATAACTAATATCCTCTGATTTAAATTTAGATATTTCGATTAATGCTGATAGAGATGATTTAATATAAGAATCAACTGATGATTCTCTTGACCAGCCACCAATTGGAACAATATAAAAAATATATTTATATTTTTCACCATCATATGGAATTTCTGTTGGTGATGGCTGAGGTAATATTGTCGGCTCAGGTTCTGAAACAACTGGATCAGACATAACAGGAGGACAAGTACATGAATCTCCTTTTGGGATAATTGAATTACGTTCATAATCTGAGGATTCATATTTTTTACAAAAACAATAACAATTAGTGTATATGCTACAAACTTCAGTTTCTTTACATGCTATAACATTGCAATCTCCTTCTATTAAATGAAATCCATCTTCACAATTACATGTCTCTCCACTTTTTATTGTCCTACTTGTTTCTTTACTTCCACAAAGACAATAACATCCAGAATTAGAATTGCATTTATGTAAATGTGTACAATAAATTCCTACACATTGATTTGTTTCTAATTGATTTAATTGTTCTGTTGGAATAGGTGTAGGTGAAGACAAAGGTATATTTGTTGGAATTGGTGTAGGTGTAGGCTCAATTACTGTATTTTGGCAATTACATTTCTGTCCATTACCTATTTGAAACAAATCACCATTATCACAAATACAACCACATGAATCAAGACAACATAATTCATTATTAGTACAAATTTCCCCATAACTCCCATGACAATTACAAGCACCTGATTGATCAACTGCTTCCTGTGCTGGTTCAGGAGTGTTTGTAAATACAGGTGAAGGATTTTGTGTAGAATCTAAATTTTGAACCACAGCATTTCCACCACCACATATTTGCTTTTGACCATTTTCAAAATAATATGGATAAATTGGTTCATTTTGACCTTCACATAAACAATACCCTCCGGGGAAATTACCAATTTGACAACAAACAGAATTTTCACCACAAGGAACCAATTTGCTCCATTCTTCATCATTATGAACTAAACACCCTTCTTCATTTTCAGATAATATATTACAATTAACAATTTCTCCTGATTGAACTTGTGAAAGTGAACTTGATGTTACAGATTGTGAACTTCTAGATGGTAAACCTGTAAAATCAGGATTAAGTGGATTACCAATGCCTTCAATATAACTACATAAATCAATCTTATCTGTACTTACTACTGTTTTCCAACCTATTTCAAGACCCTGTTCATTTTTAATTATGCAATAACAATAATCTAACTTACATTCTTGACCTTCATAAATGAAACTCCCTACTTTGAAAAGTAGGGTATCTTTGTAAAATACACTACGAAAAACTCCATTCTCCTTGACTTTCTTTAATGTATCTTTCAATTGTTTGAAAACTAACATTTCCAACACTTCTGTAAAATTTTCCTTTA
>JABHHN010000101.1 GCA_018671515.1 archaeon
AAATCAGTAACTTTTTTATATTTGGACACAATTATTTTCATTAGCAGATCTCCTCCTCGATAAATTGGTTTTGAACTACTATTTATAGACGAAGAACTGCTACTTATATTTTTCTAAAATGCAGAGGGTTTCATATTAGCCAATATTTACCAAATAATTTAATATAATACTATATTTTCACCAGAGTATGAAAGATTATATTAGCAAATATCTAAAAAAAGTATTTGATCTTATCAGAAAAAATCAAAAATTATCTATGATTATTGTAATAATCATTCTTCTTTGCATAATGTATTTTTCAATAATAAAAAATGTATTAATACTAATATTATTAGTTTTTTTATCTGCTATATCAAAATTATATCATAGATTATTCAAAAATTATCTAGGTATAGATTTTGTTTTATTTAGTTGCGTTGCAGCAAGTTTTATGTTTGGATGGAAAGTAGGAATGATTGTCGGCTGGATTAGTTTAATTTTAGCAGACTATTTTGGTAATAGATTATCTCATACTTCATTGATTTCATTAATTACACTTGTAATAATTTCGTTTATTCCAAATATAATTACTGGACAAACTTTTTTTGTCATTGGAATAGTCTCAACTTTTATATTTGAGGTAATTGCAGCTCCATTGTATATGTTGATGGGAAGTGATGTACCAAAAATAATAACATTTTTATCATCGCACTTCTTATTCAATCTAATAATATTCATGAATTTGTCAAATTTCATAATAAGGTGATTATATTGAATGATCTTGATTTTTTAAAAAGCATAGTTGAAATATATAGTGTCTCAGAAAATGAGATGGCAGTTACTGATCATATTGTAGAAGTAATGAAAAAACTAGGGTTCAATTCATATAAAGATGAAGTTGGAAATGCAGTTGGAGAAATTGGTGAAGGTGACAATCAAATATTATTAGTTGGTCATATTGATACAGTTCCAGGTGAAATTCCAGTAAAAATAAGAGGGGGAAAATTATATGGTAGAGGTTCAGTTGATGCAAAAGGACCATTTGCAACATTTGTAATGGCTGCCTCAAAAGTAAAAAATTTAAAAAATAAAAAAATAGTTGTTGTTGGAGCTGTTGAAGAAGAAATTGCAAGTTCAAAAGGAGCAAAAAACCTTCTGAACAAACATAAACCTGAATTTATAATAATAGGTGAACCAAGTGGATATGACGCAATAACCATAGGTTATAAAGGTGCAACTAGGGTTGAATATCAACTAGATAAAGAAAATTTCCATACTGCAGGAGAAGGAGAAAATGAAATTGAAGAAGCAATAAATTTCTTCTTAAAATTAAAAGGATTAGTCTATAATTACAATCAAGATAAAACAAAAATATTTGATAAACTCCAAATTCAATTAAGTAAAGTAAATTCTATATCAGATGGTTTTACAAATACAATTCATATGGACCTAAGATTCAGGATTCCAATAGGTTATGATATCTCCAATATAAAAAAATTCATTGAAACAAATAAAGGAAATGCTCAAATAAAAATACATGGAATTGAATATCCAATAAAAGTTCCAAAAAATAACGATTTAGTAAAACAATTTCTTAAATCTATGAGAAAACATCATATAAAACCAAGATTTAAAGTAAAAACCGGAACAAGTGATATGAATGTTTTAGGTTATGGGTATCCTGATGTCCCCATTGTAACCTATGGTCCTGGTGACTCATCACTTGACCATACACCAAATGAACACATAATAATTAAAGATTATTCTAAAGCAATTGAAGTATTAACAGAAGTTCTAGAGAATTTATAATTAATTTTTTAAAATTTATTAATATTTTGAAAACTATTCAACAGATTCATGCTCAAATAATTCTTTATAAACATCAATATACCATCTTTCTTCAATTCTTTTCAAATATACAAAATCTTCTCTTGGCTCAATTAATTCTCCTTTTTCATCTTGAATGAATATCATACGATATTCTAAATAAACATTTGCACTATCTTCAAATCTCCTACCTGTAATTTGAAATTTATCAATTACAAGTCCTTCTGTTTCTTTTAGAAATTCTTCCTTCATTAATTCTTGTACTTTTGAATATTCCATTCTTGTTTCAAATTCAATTTTTGATATACAACTCTCTGGACAATATACATTTTCATGAAGAATATTTATATTTTTAGTCTCATATAATTCTCTTTCAATTCTCTCAATTGTGCTTTCAGGTGTCTCTATTGAACAAGAAGATAATATTAAAATGAATATAATAAAGAAAAATGGAAATTTTTTCATTAAATTAATATTTAGTTTGTCAAGTATATAATTTTATTCTTTTTTCCTATTTTACACAAAAATTTATAATAATTTCTTCTTTTCCATGTCTTCTATGGGAAAAAAAGAATTAAATGTAAAGCACTGGGCTGATCAGATTGCAGATGAAGTAATTGAAAGAGTAGAAAATGATCCAAGATTAAAAAAATTAGTTGAAAAGACAGGTTATTTTGTATATGATGAGAAAACACCATCAGGAATAATCCACATTGGTTCTGGAAGAGGATGGATTATACATGATGCTATTGCAAAAGCATTAAGAAATAAAGGGAAGAATGCAAAATTTGTTTTATCAAGTGATGATCATGATCCATTAGATAAAGTCCCATCATACTTAGATAAAGAAATATATGAAAAATATATGGGAGTCCCTTTCAAAGACATTCCAAGTCCAGTTGAAGGATATAGTTCATTTGGGGATTATTATTTCAAACAATGTACTGATTTATTTGATCAATTTGGAATAGAAGCTGAACTAGAATCAACAGGTGAAGAATACGAAAAAGGAGTTTTCAATGTTGCTATTAAAAAAATTCTTAATAATACTGATAAAGTACAAAAAGTATACGCAAAACTTTATGGTGATGATACTGCTTTTGCAAATAGACTTCCTTTCAATGTAAGATGTCCTAATTGTGGAAAGGTAGCAACAACTGCAACCCTTGAATGGGATTCTAAAAAAGAAGAAGTATATTATGAATGCAAAAATGATGTTGTAAAATGGGCTAATGGTTGTGGAAACAAAGGATGGATTTCCCCATATGATAGGAATGGTAAATTACCTTGGAAAATTGAATGGGCTGTAAAATGGCCTTCAAAAAATGTTATTGTTGAAACAGCAGGAAAAGATCATTTTACAAAAAATGGATCAAGGACAGTTGCATGCAGAATATCAACTGAGATTCTAGATTATCCTTCACCTTATCCTTCAAAAGGATATTATACAGGACCAGGATATGAATTTTTCACAGTAGGTGGAAAAAAGATGTCAACATCAAAAGGAACAGGTGTTTCATTCTACAATAGTATGGATTATGCACCAGCAAAAATGCTTAGATTCCTACTTATCAGGACAAGACCAAATGCAGTTATTGATTTCCAACCTTATAATACAAATGATTTAATATTATTATATGAAAGATATGATAAGACTGAAAGAATATATTATGGTGTTGATGATGAAGGCGAAAAAGAAAACATCAGGTCAAAAAGAATATATGAATTAAGTCATATTGGAAAAATTTCAGAAAAAATGCCACCTCAAGTTTCATTGACCCATGCTGGAAATTTAGTCCAAATATTTGATGATGATGATGAAATAATACAAAAATTAATAGATTCAGGAAATGTGTCTAATGACGTTGATTTAGAAGGTAAAAAATATATCAAAGAAAGATTATCTTTTGCAAGAAAATGGATTTCAGAATTTGCTCAGGAACAATATAAATTTTCATTACAAAATGAAATTTCAGAGAATATTGATTTAAATGAAAAACAAAAAGAAGCAATAAGAGCTTTGACAAAAACTTTACAAGAAAAAAAATTAAATGAAAAAGAATTGCATCAAGAATTTTATGATATCTCTAAAAACATAAATATTGAAACAAGAGAATTTTTTACTGCTTGTTATAAAGTTTTACTAAACAAAGAAAAAGGACCAAAACTTGCTCCTTTTATAATTGCTCTTGGAAAAAAAGCAATTGATTTATTCGAAAAATTATAAGATGGTTGAAAAAACAATTATTGGTGCATCTGAAAAAATAAAGATATTTCATGGTGAAGACAAAATTAAAGAACTCGTTGGTAAAATAGATACCGGAGCTACTAAATCATCTATTGATATAAATCTTGCATCAGAATTAAAACTTGGGCCAATAACCAATACAAAAGTTGTAAAATCTGCATCAGGTGTTGCTCTAAGACCTATTATAATGGTAACAGTAGAAATACAAGGAAGAAAAATCACTGAAGAATTTACTCTTGCTAATAGAGGAAATTTAAAATATCCTATATTAATTGGATTAAATATACTAAAAAAAAACTTTATGGTAGATCCTCAAATAAATTGTGAACAATAAAATGAAAGCAGCTTTAATAAGTCTTGGAAGTACAAGTTCAAAATGGACTTATGAAGCTATGCAAAAATATTTTGATACTGTAGATAATATAAATCTTAAAGATATTGAAGTAAGTGTAGGTAAAGAACCAAAAATATTACATAAAGGAACTAAAATAAAAAATTATGATTGTATATTTGCAAAAGGCTCTTTTAGATATGCACAGATACTTCAATCAATTACTAATTTTTTATTTGATGATTGTTACATGCCAATTAATCCTGAAAGTTTCACCTATGTACATGATAAACTATTGACTCATTTAATTTTACAAAAGCATAATATTCCAATGCCTAAGACTTATATTACTTCTGGAATTGAAGGTGCAAAAGCACTTCTAAAAAATAATGTGAAATTTCCAATTGTCATGAAATTTCCAAAAGGAACAGGTGGAAAAGGTGTTATGTTTTCAGACAGCTTTTCATCAGCTTCAAGTATACTAGATGCTCTTGCTGCGCTAAATCAACCATTCATCATCCAAGAATATATTGACACAGGTGGAGAAGATCTGCGACTAATTGTTGCAGGTGAAAAAATTATTGCATCGTACACTCGTGTTGCAAATATTAGAGAAAAAAGAGCAAATCTTCACTCAGGTGGAACTGGAGTTCCTGCAAATCCAGATATTTATACTAAAAAAATTGCTATAAAGGCAGCAAAAGCATTAAAGGCAGATTTAATAGGAATAGATATTTTAGTCGGTCCAAAAGGACCTTTAGTAATTGAAGCAAATCTATCTCCTGGACTTCAAGGAGTTACAAAAATAACAAATATTGATGTTGCAGATAGGATTGCTAAATTTTTACATAAGAAAACAAATGAACGAAATTCAAATCCTAAAGAAAAATCAGCAAACGATTTACTTCGAGAAGCATCAAAAGAAAATGATAGCGATAATGAAATATTCTCTTCAATTACTCTTAGAGGAAATAGAATATTAATACCTGAAATAGCTTCAAAAATTTCAGGATTCACACCTGATGAAGATGTCATAATAACTGCTTCAAAAGGAAAAATTATAATAAAAAAATTCTAAAAAAATATGAAAGTTGGAGTTCTATTTAGTTCTGGAAAAGATTCTACTTATGTTATTCATCTAGCAAAAAAACTAGGTCATGAAATTTCTTGTCTAATAACAATGGAATCAAAAAATAATGAGAGTTATATGTTCCACACTCCTAATATAAATCTAGCAGAATTATGTGCAGAAGCTATGGAAATACCTATAATTATTGAACAGACAAAAGGAAAAAAAGAAAGTGAATTAGAGGATTTAAAAAAAGTAATTAATAATGCAAAAAAAAAATATGAAATAGAAGGTATAGTTACTGGTGCACTTTCTTCAACTTATCAAGGTGCAAGAATTCAAAATATATGCAATGACCTAAATCTTTGGTGTTTTAATCCATTATGGCAGAAAAACCAGATTGAATTGCTTAATGAATTAGTAGATAATAAATTTAAAGTGATGATTGTAGGTGTATTTGCATATCCATTTGATGAATCATGGTTAGGAGAAATAATTGATAAAGAAACAATATCAAAACTAAAAGAACTACAACAAAAATATAAGATAAATCCAGCAGGTGAAGGTGGAGAAACAGAAAGTCTTGTAATTGATTCACCACTGCATAAAAAAAGAATCAAGATTACAAAGAGTACTAAAACATTTGAAAACTACGCGGGAGTTTTCAATATAGAAGAGGCATTTTTGGAACCAAAATGACTACATTAATTATTAAATTAATGAAAGATGAATTGTACTACCTTGAATTCATAAAACCAATTGTTGAGATTATTAAAAACCTTAAAACTAAAAAAACAAAATGTATATATTTTAAAAATTTAAAACAAAAAGATTTTGATGAATCTTCTAGAATAATTATCCCTGGAACTTATCTTAAGGATTTTGAATACATCAATAATATTGATGAATTTAAATGGATTAAAAATTATAATAAACAAATTTTAGGAATTTGCAGTGGAATGCAAATAATTTCTAAAATTTATGGTTCAGAATTAATTGATGATAAAGAAATTGGTGTAGTTGAATTAAGTTATAAAAAAAATCTCTTAAAAGATATCAAAAATGTATATGCATTGCATAATCTTGGAATAAAGAATGTTGATAATTTTCAAATTATTGCTAAATCCAAACAAAGTATTCTTGGAATAAAACATAATAAAAAACCAATATATGGTATGATGTTTCACCCAGAAGTATTAAATAAAAAGATCATTGAAAAATTTATTAAAATTTAATTAATCTAAAATAATATTATAAACTAAATTCTTAAAAATTTTCAAAATTCAAAAAATTCACTTGTAAAAATATTGAATTATTAGAATTCTCAAAAAATAAATATTAAGTTTTTGTACTAGTTAAAGGGGAAAAAATATTCAAAACTGAGTTGTGAAACCTTAAATTATTTATAATACTTAGTATTTTTATGCAATATGAAATATAAAAATATTATTTTGTTATATATGCTTGTAATAATAATTATAATTAGTGGATGCAATCAAACTGAAGATTCAGCTCCGGAAGTATCTGAATTAACTTTTATAAAATTAGATATGGGTATTCCTTATTTTAACAATTTTCTAATAAATGAATTTTCGATACCGAATCTAGATATAAAAAAGCAAGTCTACAAAGGTGGTGCTGGAGCAGCAGGAATATCTATATATGATTTAGAGGAAGATGGAAATCTTGAATTAATAATATTAGACTTGGAAAGTATAAAAATTTTAGATCTTAATGGTAAATTGTTAGAAACTATTGATTCAACTAATGTAAAAACTATAGATCAAGTCTACAACGGTGGTGCTGGAGCAGCAGGGATAGCAGTATATGATTTAGAAAAAGATGGTAATCCCGAATTAATAATATTAGACTTAGAAGGTATAAAAATTTTAGATCTTAATGGTGATTTGATACAAACTGTTGATTCAACTAATGTAAATACTAAAGATCAAGTATCCCAAGAAGGTGCTGGAGCAGCAGGGATAACAGTATATGATTTAGAAGAAGATGGAAATCCTGAATTAATAATATTAGACTTGGAAGGAATAAAAATTTTAAATCTTAATGGTGATTTGTTGCAAACTATTGATTCAACTAGTGTAGATACTAAGGATCTAGTCTACAAAGGAGGTGCTGGAGCAGCAGGGATAGCAGTATATGATTTAGAGAAAGATAAAAATCCTGAATTAATAATATTAGACATGGAAGGTATAAAAATTTTAGATTTTAATGGGAATTTACTACAAACAATTGATATTAATAATATAAAAACTTCTAATCAAATCTACGAAGGAGGTGCTGGAGCAGCAGGAATAGAATTAGGATTTCTAGAATTAGGAGACGATAAAGATTTAGACATATTAATAATTGATACAAATGGAATTAAAATATTTTACAACCAATTTTGTGAAGAAAATCAAGACTTATGTATTACCGATCAAAAAGGAGAAGAAGAAGGAATAGTTGAATAAACCAAAAATTAAAAATTCAACTTTTTTTTATTTTTTCAAAAAATAATATATTAAGTAATTGTTATTTAAAAATAATATTTTCTAGATAATATAATTTATCAAAAATAACAACAATCTTTATAAATGTTAAAATTTTTGTATTTATAGACGATAATTAATTCCTTTTTGGGGGGCAAATTTTATACTCATAGTAAAGAGTTTTTTAGAACTCTTTACAATCCTAATAACCAAACCACAATAAATAAAATTCGAATTGTTATTGTGGTTTAGTATATCACAAATCATATTAAAAATTAATCGAGAAACTACAAAATGACAGATGAAGAATATAGTGCAAAAAATATCACAGTCTTAGGTGGTATTGAAGCAGTCAGAAAAAGACCTGGGATGTATATTGGTTCAACAGACATAAGAGGTTTACATCACCTTGTATATGAAATAGTTGATAATAGTATTGATGAAGCAATGATGGGACATTGCAGTGAAATTATTGTAATAATCCATAAAGATGGAAGTGTTTCTGTAAGTGATGATGGTCGTGGAATTCCAGTTGACAATCATCCAAAATATAACAAACCTGTTTTAGAAATCATCATGACAAAACTTCATGCTGGTGGAAAATTTGATAAAGATTCATATAAAGTTTCAGGTGGATTACATGGAGTAGGTATTTCAGTTGTAAATGCACTTTCAAAATGGGTTGAAATTGAAGTAAAAAAAAATGGTAAAGAATATGTTCAGAAATATGAAAGAGGATTTCCAGTTACTGAATTAGAAACAGTTGGTCCTACAGATGAAAAAGGAACAAATGTTAGATTCTTCCCAGATGATGAAATATTTGATACAATCACATTCCAATTTGAAATCCTATCATCAAGATTAAGAGAATTAGCATTTTTAAACAAAGGAATAAATATTTCACTAAAAGATGAAAGAACAGATAAGGAGAAAAATTTCATGTATGAAGGTGGAATTATTTCTTTTATTGAACATTTAAATGCTAAAAAACATCCACTACATGAACCAATATTTTTTGAAAAAGAAAAAAATGGAACAATTGTAGAAATTGCAATGCAATATACTGATGCATATAATGAAATGCTATTTTCTTTTGTGAATAATATCAACACTATTGAAGGAGGAAGTCATGTCTCAGGTTTTAAGACTGCACTTACAAGATCAATAAATAATTATTCTGAAAAAAATAATCTAAATAAAGATTCTAAACTATCAAGCGATGATGTGCGAGAAGGGCTAACTGTTGTAATATCACTAAAAGTACCTGAACCTCAATTCGAAGGTCAGACCAAAACAAAACTTGGAAATTCTGATGTAAAAGGAATAGTAGATTCTGTAGTTTCAGAAAAACTAGGAATGTTTTTTGAAGAAAATCCAAGTGTTGCAAAAGAAATCATAACTAAATGTGTTGGAGCATCAAAAGCAAGAGAAGCTGCAAGAAAAGCAAGAGAATTAGTGAGAAGAAAAAGTATACTTGAAGGTTCAACCCTTCCTGGAAAACTTGCTGATTGTTCAGATAAAAATCCTGAAAATTGTGAAATTTATATTGTAGAAGGAGATTCCGCAGGTGGAAGTGCTAAACAAGGAAGAGATAGAGGTTTTCAAGCAATTCTTCCATTAAGAGGAAAAATCATAAATGTTGAAAAAGCAAGAATGCACAAAGTTCTTCAAAATAATGAAATCATAGCAATGATTACAGCATTAGGAACAAGCATAGATGATGAATTCGACATATCAAAATTAAGATATCACAAAGTAATAATCATGACAGATAGTGATGTAGATGGAGCACATATTGGAACTCTATTATTAACTTTCTTCTATAGACACCTAAAAGAATTAGTAGAAAAAGGACATATATATCTAGCACAACCACCATTATATCTTCTAAAAAAAGGTAAAAAAGAAATATATGCCCAAAATGAAGATATAAGAACTAAAATAACAGAAGAATGGGGTAAAGATGGACTTCATGTTCAGAGATATAAAGGTCTAGGAGAAATGAATCCAATTCAATTGTGGGACACAACCATGGACCCAGCTACAAGATTCCTAAAAAGAGTGACCATTGAAGATGCAGTAGAAGCTGATGAAACATTTGTAACATTGATGGGTTCAGAAGTTCCACCAAGAAAGAAATTCATCCAAGATCACGCAAAAGAAGTCATTAATCTAGATATTTAATTTTATTTTTCTATAATTCTCTAAAAAATTCATATAGTGATATTAAAAAATATACTATAAAACCTGGAATTAATACAATCACCCAATTTCTTAAAACAATTAATAATGATGTACATCCACAAATACAAGTTGCTATTGGTGATAAAAACCTAAAATCAGTACATTTAAATTGTTCCATTGGACAAGTAGCACACCTATATTTAATTGATGACAAAAAAACATACGAAATTAATGCAACTATAATAAAAATAATTATTTTCTTTTTGTTAGGTTTAAATGATTTTAAAAACAACATTAAATTATAAATAAATTATTTGGTATTTAAATATATCTTTAACTTCAATCAATGCTCTACTTCATATCTAAGAATTGCAGCATACTTTCCCATTTCTCTTAATTGGACACCTTCTCTTGTTTCAATTGATATTACTTCTACTTTTGATCCAAATTCTTCAGCCTTTTCTTCAAAACTTTCAATAACTTCATCATCTAATAATTCACAAAGTAATACCGTATCTACAACACCCAATCCTAATTTCTCCAAAACTTGCTCCCTACCATATGCAACCATTTTAGGTTTAGTTGATAATAAATCAAAAAACTTCATCATCAAATCTTTTTCCTGACCTATTTCTTCTTTAGCTAAAACATCCTGACATTTATCAACTAATTCTTGGAGACCAAAGTCACCTGTATAACTTAAATCTTTTATTGCAATGACTTTCTTTTTTACTTCATTAGTTAAATCTCCTTTTTCAAGAAGTTCATTTTTAGTCATACCAGGTCCACCAACTAAAATACCTTTAATTTCTTTTCTATGAAGAAAATCATTTTTCATATATTCAGCAACTTTTTTATAAAATTCTTTTGCAGCTCCTTCTCTTAATCTTTCAAAACGCTGTGCACTCTGTCCACCTGCTCTCATTTTCCCTGGAACATTTGATGATGTCTTTGTAAGATTGATTATTGTTTTTCCAGATAAAAGAGCAATCCTTGCATCTCTTCTATCAACTACAACCAAACCATATGTCTCCTTTCTTTCTACCATTTCTTTTAAAGAATCTAATACAAAAGCCTTATCACATCTGTATAATCTAAAAGAAACTGGTTCTGGTGGTTCTAAACTCCAAACACCAATATCTTGTGCACCTTCTCTTTCTGAAATATTTCCTGCAAAAACTGCCAAACCATGTTCTGGATTTTTTTTATACAATCTAAGATGCTGTATCATCCGCTCCAATGAGTCCTGAACATTTTTTCTTGTTGTAGAATCTTTAATATTTGATGCAGTCCCTTGTTCTTGTGCAAGATGTTGTATGATTTTTACTAATTCATATCCTGCTGGAACGTAAACTGATACTAATTCTGTGTGTCGCCCCCTGACATGATCTAATTTTTTTATGAATTTGAGTAGTTCCCTTCTTTGCTTTTTATCTATAGCCATATGTATAGACGGAAAAAGGGTTACTATATAAAAATTACGCGAAAAATTAAGTTTTAGTTAAGATAGTTTTAAATTTCCACTATTTCTTTTCTTTATTATGCACTATTTAATTAAAAATTCATTTATTGAAATGTATCCAGACAAAGAATTAAATTTTGATGCTAAATTAAAGTATTCAAAAGCATTCAAAGGGTATAATGCAAATGTCAAATATTCAAGAAACAAAGATTTTTTTGAATTCAGATTAAGCTATAATTGGAAAGATGTATCAAGTGAAATCAAGATGGGGATAATACAGAATCTTTTCAATAGAGTAAATAAAACAAATGTAAAAACACTAAATATTGAAATGTATAATATTTTTTTAAAAAAACTAACTGATTATGTTCCAGTAACTAAGACTGATGAAATTCTAGAAAAATCATTTGATAGAGTAAATGAAACGTATTTTGACAATTTGATGATTAAACCAAACCTCATTTTTGGAGGAAAAAATATACAAACACTTGGAACTTATTCGTATGGAACAGATACAATAATGATATCAAAACTTCTCATAAAAGACTTAAATCTTCTTGATTATGTAATGTATCATGAAATGCTCCATAAAAAACTAAAATATCAACAAAAAAATGGAAGAACACAACATCATTCTCCAGAATTTAAAAGACTTGAAAGATTATACTTTGACAAAGATGCTGAAAGTAAATTGAATAAATTTGTTAGAAAACATAAATTTAAAGGATGGTTTTAAGGTATATGTTTATAAAGAAAAAATGCTACATTATCTTTTGTATTTCCAACTGATAAATCTGAAAGCCATTTTGAAACTTGTTCTATTGGTTGTGTATCTATCCTGTGTTTAAATTGGTTCCATAAATCTGGTCTTTTATTAAAAAGACTTTTGTACCAATCAGATGACAAGAAAAAAACATCACCATAATCCATTTGAATTCGACTATTTTGATTTGGTATCAGTTGAATAGGTGTAACTCGTGATTCTCTTCTTCCAAATACATTTTCAACTATTTCTTTCCCTACTGCATTTTTATAAACTTCTGGATCAGCCAATTGTTCCCAACCTGCATTTTGTTTTAATCTATACACCCCTGGATCTCCAGCATAACGAAAATCTATAAAATCACCATTAACTTGAGCTCCAACTCCTACCATTGGTTGACCTCTATCAATTACTGCGTCACTTGCTATATGAAGAGCATCATCAAAATCAATCCCATTTGCTATTGCTTTATCAAACGCATCAAAAAATATTACATTGCCTTCTCCAGGTATAAAATCCCTATGTTGTGGAGTAGAAACTTCATCTAGTACTAATATATAATCACCAATATCTCCTTTAAATATACCAATTGCATCTTGATTATTTTGTTTATACAATCTAAAATAATCAGGGTCCCAACCCTTTGGTATATTTACAGAATTTCCATGACCTTCCAAAGCAACATAACCTTCCGCAATTCCATTTTTTACTTTCCCCCTTAATTTTCCTCTATAAACACCTGCAAGTGCCTCAGCATTTCCTGATAATTGTGTTTGCATATTTGAACCTGTAAGATCTACTACTCGAGCTTCAAAATAATTTTCCATAGAATAAATCCAATTATCTATATCTAATTGATTTCTCATACCTCTCATTTGTTTTCTTGCTGCAGATCTTATTATTTCATCAGTATTTTGAACACTTAAATCAAATAACTGTCTTAAAGCACCTTGTCTTATAGCATCATCAGAAGTCTCAATAGCTATTCTTGCCAATCCATTTATTGCTTTTGAACTACCTTGACCTCCTTGCATTGCAACCTTCCTCAACATCGCAAATTGAGTTGCAATATCATCAACAGCACCTTTAGCAGGTCTTACCAATCTTGAAATAATATCATCAACATTATTTGAACTAACAGACCTTACTTTTCTTGATCCTCCTACTATCCTATTTCTCATTTTTGTAAGTTTTTCAACCATATCATCTGAAAAACTACCACCTCTATTCTTTACTGATTGAAGAACCTGATCTGCTCGATTTGCCAACCTATTTGTCTTAGCAGAGGTAGTTTGTGAAGGAAATTGTCCAATGAGTTTATCATATTCTATCTGAAGACCAAAAATTTCATATTCAATTTCTCCTACTTGTTTATACAATGGATTTTTATTCAACATTTCATTAATTCGATCTTTTATAATTCCAATTTTTTTTGCATTTTCTTCATTCATTCGTTTTAATTCAGAAGGCTTTAAATTATTCAGATAATAATTTTCTGCTCTCTGCCTTCTCAAATCAATTAACTCCTCAAGTAATTCATGTTGTTCATCTTGAAGAGCGGTCATTTTTTCATTACTCATTATTTCATCAACAATGTCTTGTTTTTTCTTTACTTTTGCTAATAAGTCATCAGCCTTAGCAATAGCTGATTCATCTGCAAAACTCAATCCTGCAGATGATTTTCTAGCTTTCCATGAACTTCTTAATTTTCTTGTAGTATCTCTTGCTTGTTTTGCAAGATTATTACCTTTTGGATTAAAATCTTCAACCATCAATTCCCAATCCCAAAATTTAACATCTTCACTTCCACCTAAATGACTTTCTCTTCCAATTTTCGCCCATTTCCCACCATATCTTTCCAATGCAAGTGGACCAACTATAAACATTAACATCTGCACAGTCCTTCCAACACATTCACCTTTTTCAGACTTTTTTTTAAGTTCTTCAACATATTTTTCTTCACTACTCATGGTTTCATCAGGGTTATCAAATGCAGTTTTACATTCACCAAATATATTTCCAATATCAAGTAAAGTTACTCCTAATCCACCAAATAATAATGTTACCATTACTGTACCTTTAGCAAATCTACCAGCTCCTGTCAATACTCTTGCAAAACGACTCTCGGAGGCAAAAAATTTTGCTATAAAAGGCATATCACTCAAAAATTTAAACATTGTACCAACTTTAGATATAGCACCAAACATCCAATTCCCAACTATAATTCCTCCAATTGCACCTATAACAAAATCTGCAATCTGCAACAAATTTATTGTTCCAATATTTTTCTTTATTTTTTCTTGACCATCCATAGCAAGCTGTAATTCTTTTGAATAATCAGGATCTTTTTCATTAAGTTCAATTATACTTGCCCATTGTCTTCCTGCAATTTCAGTTAGCATACTTTTTTTTGCACCATAGATTTTATCATGCCAAAATGGACCTTTTCCTGCGCCATTTGGATATTTATCTAATAAATTTTGATATGTTTTTAATGCACTATCTTCAAAAATTCCCCTAAATTCATTATCTTCATTTTCAGTCCAACCTCCCATAGATTCCATTATTACAAAATAATCAAGCCAACCATATCCAAACAAAATCAAACCTGCATTTTCTTCATTTATTGCTTTAAATAATGGAACTGAAGGTGCATAAGTATTCACTGACTTAATCAATGAATTTATTTTATTCTTTCCAACTTCTTTATCTCTAGAATCTTTATCTGGGTAATCAGCATTTAATTCAAATGAAATTTCTTTAGAAAAACCTAATGCTTTTATTACAGCATCTTCTTTCTCTTCTTGTGTAGATATCCCTGCAATACCCAATTCATCCCTAATTTCTTGACAGTTTACTTGACAATCATCTGAAATATATTTTATTGAATTATATATTGTACTCCAACTCTTATCTTGTATTTCATTATTCTCATCAATTACTTGACCTGTAATAAAATTCTTCTTCAAATTTTCTATCTTTTGAGCAAGTTCATTATCTTCAGGCGGAGCAAATTCTCCAGGGTCTAACAAAGGTTGTCCATAAAGACTACTCTTTAAAATTAAGAATGACTGTTCTATATCAAAAAGTTTTTCATCTGATCTTTTTAAACCATCAAAATATTTTTCTGTTCTTTTTCCACTTCCAATTAAAAGAAGATATTTAAATGGATTTGTTAAAGAAGTAAAAAAAATCTCAAGACCACTAGCACCTATTCCTACTGAATCTTCAAGTAATATCTGTCTATAATTTTCAGTAATTCCTAATGCAAGTTGAGTATTAGTTATACTTGCTTCAAGATAATATTTTATTACATCATTTCTTATATTTTTTTCATATGTGTTAATTGCATTTTTGAATACATCTGGCTCATTAATTGCTTCAAGAAACTGTTTTTGTTGTTCTTCACCCATATTTGATTTTGCATATTGTTCTATATAATTTTTAAATGATTCTTTATATTCTTCCAATTCAGAATCTTTACAAAAATCCAAAGGTGAACCATATCCCTTAAAATTTTCAGACCTATAACATTTAGATCTAGCTTTGAGAAATCTTTTAAAAGCTTCTGTATATTCACTATCTATTCTTTCAAGTTCTTCAATTCTTTTTGAACCTAATAATTCATTTAATCCAATTCTTATTTCTTCTTCATTATCAGAAAAAACTAATAAATTTGCAAAACTTCCTTGTGAATATGTTCTTTGTTTTGCAACACATTCTCCATTTTTATCATATATCCTTACATTTAATGTATACGCACCTGTAACTTTAGGCACAAATGATCCAGTATATTTTGCAATTCCATCTATAAACATTACTTTATTTTCTAATAATGGTATTGTCTGCTCTCCTGTGTCTTCATTAAATAAGCTTATTTCTATTTCTCTTTCTTCATCAGATATACTAAATTGGTCTGTTTCTAAATTTGTATCTTCCTGATTATCTGTAGATGAACTTATTGATGAAGTAGAATCAAAAATTATTTCAAATTTTATTTCATCAAATGCATCAAAAACTTGAACATTCTGATTATTCTCAAGATTAGTGGTTATTACAATAGATTCATCACATGTTCTTTTATAATCATCAAACAAAGGATCATCTGGTGGTACAAGGTCTTCTGTTGAGAGTATATCATAAAACGCATCCAATGCTTTTTCATCTAAATCAGCATAATTTGTGATTTCATTGCATTGTTTTTCTTCATCTTCAATTGGTGGACAATCTTCAATACTTTTTATAACTTCAAGATCAACATCAGGTGTACATTCTAATGCATAATCAATTTCGCCATTAGACACAAATACTCTTATTACCCTACAATCATTTAAAGTCCTTTCTACTGTGGTTTTTGAAGAATCGGAGCATGTATTAGTTCCTAAAAAACCAGGATAATTTTCCAAATTTAGAGGAATGTCTGGATTATAATTTTCAATTTTTTTTAAAAATTCTCTCTTATTTGCTAACCAATTTAATTCATCTCTTACATCCAAATCTGGATCTGTAAACCCAATTGGATCACCATTAATATTATAATTACAATCAGGATATCCTGGGTTATCCCAATTTCCACTAGGTGGATTGTAATCATCTTCACCATCAGGTCCGTATCTACAAAGGTAGTTTATCCTATCTTGTAATGTACAATCATTATTATCAATATTTTCTTTACATTTATCTGGATCTTCCAAACATTTTTCTATTTCTTCATTTGCTTGTGTTAAATCCATATCAAACCCATTATCTTCTCCGGGCATAATATCTTCTTCACAGATTCCTTCATTTGAAATACAATTACATTCCTTAAATAAAAATAAATATTTTTTATCATCCTGTTCAAATGGTTTAGATAAACAAATTTGACTAATTTCATTATTTTCATTACATGAAAGACTATCCTTTCCAATACCTAAAGGACATTCTAACTCTTTATCATAGCTTAATCGTTTTACTAGATAATCAGAAGAAATTGAAGATTTACATTGAGATTCAACAATTGCTATATCATCATCTGTATCACAACTATCTAAACATCTCTTTATATATAATGAACCCGCATCAGTATTATCACTAAGGCAAGTCCAACTAAATAAATCCTGATTATTATTACACCAAAATTTCTTATTTCCTGATGGAGAATAACTGTTATGATATTTTTCATCAATTTCTTCACATTTTAATTTAGAATCTATATAACCCATAGGTAGATTTGAGGTATCTGCAATTGTCACCGTAATAGGAATAGTTGCAGTAAGAATAATATAAATCATAAACAACGAGAGTATTTTTTTTCTCATATTAAATTTCCTTTATCATATGTAAAGCTGCAAACACAAAATCATATTCTTTATTTTCTGAAATAGTATCTTTTATTATCCATAAAGTAATAGGACCATCATCATAATAAAATTTAACATCTATTCCTTCAGGATAATCATTGTAATACATAAAATTCAATGACATTGAAAGAGGGTAAATCAACTTATCAGAAATTTTTTCTTCAATTCTTTTATCTCGCTTTAAATCAGCAATCAATAATTGATTCATAATTTTTTTTGTAGTTTCATGTATCATACCATACCTAATTGGTAAAAGTACAGCAAATTCATTTAGATTTTCAATATTATTATTATACTCTTTTACTTCAACAAATTGTTTCATTTTTATAAGAACATTTTTTGTTCCTATTTTTGTTGATACTGTTGGCATATTAACATATTCAACTGTTTTTCCAAATCTTAAAAAATCTTCGTCTTCAAAACAATCCTGAATTTTACTTTGCACAAAATTTGATACTTCTATCTCCGTAGTCTCTAAACTATTCAGATACTGAGTCCCTTGTTTATAGATAATATATAAATAATTACCATTTTCAATATACAATGGTTTAACATCTAATGGTAAAATCAAAAATCCACCTCTAGCTCCTAACAATGTAAATGCATCCTCTCCTGCATCTTTAAGACAAGAAGTTACATATGATTTAATATAATCTACATTTGTTAATTTATTTGACTCTTGTTCAATTTTTGATTTTGACATATTATTTGAAATATGAGTGCCAATAATCAATATTGAAGATATAAATAATGCCAAGAGTATTATTGTTGTAATATGTCCTTTTTTCTCCATCCATTAAAAATTGAAATAAACTAGTATATAATATTTATTGATTTAAATGTAAAAATTTTTAAAAATTACCAAAAATAATATAAAGCTATGCTCCCAATATCTTTATAAATCATAATAAAATCCTAGAGGTTGAAAATGACAGGCGATTGGAAAAACACACACGTAGGCTCCCTAAAAAAGGGCAATTATGTAATAATTGATGACATAGCATGCATAGTTTCAGATATGAAAATAAGCAGACCTGGAAAACATGGTCATGCTAAAGTTAATCTAACTGCAACTGGTATGCTTGATGGTAAAAAAAGGCAAACAGTTATGCCAGGACATGATAATATCAAAGTTCCTATAATAGGGAAAAAAAATGCACAAGTACTTTCCGTTCAAGGAAAAAAAGCTAGTGTCATGGATATGGAAACTTATGAAACTTTTGATTTAGATATCCCTAGTGAACTTGATGGTCAAGTCAGTGATGGTATGACTGTTGTTTACTGGATAATACTAAATGACTTAGTAATGAAACAAGTAAAAAATGAGTAATTATTATTATTAAAAATATATAACAGGTAAAAAAAATGGTTAGATTCCCAGAAGCAGATAAAAGATTGTTCAAAAACATATTCGTATGTAGAAGAACAAAAAGGAAAATTAGAGCTGATCCACTTAAAGTAAATCAGAAAAAGGTTCGAGGAAGAGGTAAAAATGCAACAAGAAACCTTAGACCTCTTAGAAAGAAATAATTTTTTTCAAATAAAAACCTTTTTATAATAATATTTCTTGAAAATTAATAATGAACGAATTAAAAAGAGTTGAAAACGTAACAATAATTTTATTACTAATTTTTCTTGGTTTCTTATCAACACAAGAACTTCCTAGTATCTTTTCTACACAAGTAGTAATTGGATTCTACGTTTTATTCATATTATTATTATTCATTAATAAAGAAAAATTTGACGTACAGGCAAAAATTGTCTTTCTTTACAGAACTAAATTCAGCTTAAATTTAATGGATAAATTATCCAATAACTTTAGAGGTCTAATCAGATTCATGGGTGTTTTTGGAATTATTATCGCATATATTGGTTTTGCAGTAACAACTGTATTTTTTGTAAAGCAAGCCTATGATATTGTAATAAACCCTCAATCCGCAATTCAAGTTTCTCCAATTATACCTGGTGTTGAATTAGTTGGCACAGGTCTTACATTTCCATTAGTAATTGGTTGGATATCATTATTTATCATAATATGCGTACATGAATTTTCTCATGGAGTTGTTGCAAGAGCTTTTAACATACCTGTCAAATCATCAGGATTTGTGTTTTTTGGCCCAATACCTGGAGCTTTTGTTGAACCTGATGAAAAAGTATTATTAAAAAAGAAAGCATATAAACAATTAGCAGTATTTGCTGCAGGTCCTGTATCTAATATATTCTTAACTGCAATTATGATGTTGATATCTCTATTTGTTCTAGTTCCCATATTTAATTCATTTACATATTCTGAAGGAATAATCATCACACCTATGGATGATTCCTCACTTCCATTATATAAAGCAGGAATACATGAAAAAACATTATTAAAAGCTATAAATGGTAATGATACATTAGATTATGCAAGTCTTGATTCTATGTTAAACTCATTAAAACCTAATGAAGAAGCAATATTAAACATTGATGGAAAAGACGTTGAAATCACCTTAGCACCCCATCCTGATAATGCGTCAAAACCTTATATTGGATTTAATATGTTAAGGCCAAAATTATCATCATTTTTACCAATTGGATTTTCTAAAATATCACCAAAAAAAAATAGTTTTGATCAAAAGTTTTTCTTTCATCTTATAATATGGTTAGATGAATTATTCTTTTGGATTGCATTTATCAGTATCAATGTTGGTATGTTTAACCTTCTTCCACTATTCATTACTGATGGTGCAAGGATGCTATTGCTTAATTTTGGTGAGAAAAAAATGATTGTATGGAAAGTAATAAACTTCGTAATGCTTACATTAATTTTCACAATAATTTTCTTACCAATAATTAGAAATTTCATTCCTGGTTTCTTTGTTTTTTAATAAAAAAAATTCTTTTTAAAATATTCATCATTAGTCCACAATATTTAAAAAGAAATTTCTATAAAATAATATTATAAAATTATTAGGTGATACATATGAATAAAAAAATTGGATTATTTTTAACACTTTTTGTAGTGTTAAGCATTAGTGTTTTTGCACAAGGACAAAAAAATGACATGATGAGAAATCAAGCTGATATTGATCATCAAATTGAAGGTGGAGAAATGGAAGATTTAACCACGGATGAAATTGATGGACTGCTTTTAATGAGAGAAGAAGAAAAATTAGCACATGATGTCTATACTACATTATATGATAAATGGTCAATGCAAATTTTTACAAATATTGCAAGATCAGAGCAGACACACACTAACGCAGTAAAAGAATTACTAGATGCTTATAGTATAGATGATCCAGTCAGTACTGATGAAGTAGGTGTATTTAATAATGAAGAATTAGCACAGCTTTATGACACATTAGTTGAACAAGGCAGCCAAAGTTTATTAGATGCATTCATTGTAGGTGCAATAATAGAAGATTTAGATATCAAAGACTTAAATGAATTATTAGAATCTACAACAAATACTGATATTATTTTAGTATATGAAAACCTTAGAAAAGGCTCAAGAAACCATATGAGATCATTTATTAAACAAATTGAAAGCCAAGATGGTGAATATACTGCACAATATATTTCTACTGAAGAATTAGAAGAAATAATTGGTGGTTCACAAGAAAGTGGTCCAATACTAACAGATGATAGTGATATTGATTTACCGGCATTAAGAAATAGAATGGGTAGACAAAATAATAAAGATACTGGCAAACAACAATTAGGAAAAATGTCTGAATTTGGAAATAAATTCAAAGGACAAAATGGTGCTAAATTAGGTGCAAATGGAGTAATTAATAACCTAAAAAACATGAATGAATACACAGATAGTCCTTTAGGAAAAAAAGTTTCTGAATTTGCAAAAAACTATCAAAATTCATACAATAAAGCACTAGGATATGAAAAAGAAATTGAATCAAGAAATGGATTTTCAAGATTTCTTTTTGGTGGAAATAAAAAACTTGCTCAAAATCTAAACGAAGAAGTAAAACAAAATAAAGAACAAGTTCAATCATTATTATCAGATTTAGAAACTGCTGATGAAGAAGAAACAACTTTAATAAGAGAACAAATAAAAGAACTTCAAACCGAATCAAACAGAATGGAAGGAATTGCAAATCAAGAAGCAAAAAAGAAAGGCTTGTTTAGATGGTGGTAAATTTTTTTTCTTTTTTTAATTTTTATTAAATCATTTTTATCTATAATAACGAATCTATCCGTTCGGACCTATCCCCACGTTAAAACGTGGAGTATTATGCTCCTCACATTTCGATAAATTTTACTTTGCATCCAATAACCAGAAGAAAAACATTTTCATCTACACCATTATTATATAGCAATTAATATTTCTAATTTTATATTATATTAAATTTAAGATGATATTTGACGAATTAGCAGAAAGAATAAAGTGGGCTTTAATTAAAGAAAATTTCAGTGTTCCAACATCTATCCAAGAGAAAGCTATCCCTATTATTTTGAAAGGAAAGGATTTAATTGGCATTGCACAAACAGGCACTGGAAAAACTGCATCTTTTGTATTACCAATTCTCCATTTACTTTCAATAAATATAAAATCAATTAAACCAAAGTCACCTTTAGTTTTAGTTTTATCTCCAACAAGAGAACTTGCTATGCAAATTGACAAAACTTTTGAGATGTTTGGTAAGCATTTAAAAATTAAACATACAGCAATATTTGGTGGAGTTAGTCAAGAACCTCAAATTAAAATTCTATCTAAAGGAATCCAAGTATTAACTGCAACACCTGGGCGACTTCTAGATCTTATTTCACATGATAAAGTTAATTTATCTTCTGTTGAATACATTGTTTTAGATGAAGCTCATATGATGCTTGATATGGGTTTTTTAACTACAGTAAAAGAAATATATAAACAAGTCTCAAAAAAAAAGCAATCATTATTTTTTTGTGCAACAATAACACCAGAAATTCTTAAATTGGCAAATGAATTATTAAATGATCCTAGTACTGTTAAAATTGAAGCACAAAAAGCATCTAATTTAATTTCTCAAAAAGTATGTTATTTATATATTGATAAAAAAAATGCATTATTATTAGAATTAATTAAAAAAACAGGTAAAACAATAGTTTTCTTGCGTACAAAATATAAAACCGATGTTGTTGCAAAACTATTAATTAAAAATAATATTTCTGCTGCTTCAATTCATAGTGATAAAAATCAAGAAGAAAGAACAAAAGTTATTGAAAATTTTAAATCAGGCAAAACTAAAGTTTTAGTTGCAACTGATATTGCTGCTCGTGGTATTCATATTGATAATGTATCATGTGTAATAAATTATAACACACCAAATTATCCTGATGTATATGTTAATAGAATTGGTAGAACTGCAAGAGCAGGTAAATTAGGTGTATCTTACACATTTTGTGGCTTAGAAGAAAGAGAATCAATAAAAAAAATTGAAGAATACACATCTCTTAAAATGGAAGTAGTTCATCACACTTATTATGCTTCAAAGGTTGAAAATGCAACACCTGATGATATTGTTGCTTCTGTTAAGAAGAAATGTACTCATAAATTTGTTGCTAAAAAATCTAAAAAAAAGAGTGAATTTTATGTTCCACCAATTAACCAAAAAAAATCTAAAAGACCACGTGGAGTGCATGCAAGAAAAGGTACTAAAAAACTTAAAAAACATAATAAAAAAAGAAAATAAAAATCATTCTCTTTAATATATAAATTTTAAAAACTTTTAAACTAAAAGTTTAATTTTTTTAACTTGATATTTAGTTACTTATGTTTTAGTATATGAAATGAACTCATTAAAATGGGGCTACGCGGATTCCCTAATGAACGAAGTGAATGGGTTGAGGAACGTCAGTGACACAACGTTCGAATCAAGTAAAAACATTTTAAAGAATTTAAAATGGGGCTACGCGGATTCGAACCGCGGTTGAGTGGCCCCAAACCACTAGTGATAGCCAAGCTACACCATAGCCCCAAATAATGACTCTGAAAATTTATGATACTTTTAAAACTTACCTTTTGTAATATAAAACTATAGGATATGATAAGAAAATTACACCAATAAGTCTTAATGCAAATTCTAAATTATGTATCCCAAAAATTGAAATTGTAAATATTGTAATTAAAGTCCCCGTAATTCTTCCTAATGATATAAAAAATCTCCTAATTACTATCATATTAGGTATTTCTCTAGTTCTTTTTTTAATTAGAGTATCTGTAAATCTTTCACTCATCTTCCAAGTAAGTACTATTATCCCTGTCAATGCAATCCATGATTTATATCCAGTTGCAAGACTTGCAAAAACTGTAACTAAACCCAATGATAAAGTCAAAGGATATAAATAATATTTTTTATCTTTATTATCTATTCTTTTTGTAATATGATATGCCAAGACTGAAACTGTTGAAACAAATGAAAAATAAAGTCCAAAATAAATTATCTGCTTATCATCTGGCAAATACAATTGAACATATCTCAATGTAATTAAGGGAATTATAATAAAAGGTATTGATTGCCATAAACCTTCCAAAAATAGCATTGTTTTTACTTTTTTAGCCAATTTTAATGCTTTCATGACATTCCATTTTATATTTCCTTCTCCCAAAGATGAAGACCCTTCAATATTTAATAAAAATAAGAATATACATATTAAAAATAATGGGAAAAAACCCATTTTTGCTGCAATTAATCCTCCTAAAAATGGAACTATTGCCTTAATAAAAGACCCTAATCTTATTACATTTCTAATTTTCTTTTTTCTTTCTTTATTAGATTCATATTGCTTTGCTTTCGTTAAATAAGGAATCCAGAATAATTCAATAGCCAAAGCTGTTATAATCGCTACGATATATATTTGTGATTTAAATAAAAACTCCATTACTAAGAAAAATGATGCTACTCTAAGTATTTGAGAATAATTTATACTTTTTTTTATGTTTAAATTTTGAGGAAATATCAAAAATATAAATGATGTAAGACTAAGTACTAAAAAATAAGAAGAAATTTCTATATAATTATAACCCATTCTTGAAAAATAAAGAATTATTATATTCCATCCCAAAAATACGCCAATGATGTATAATACATAAACTAAATTTAATCTAATAAATTCTTTTATTTCCATTATTTTTTTGGGTATATATACCAATTATTAAATTTTAAGGTTTTCATTCAAAATTGCTTTATAAATAAGTAATATTTCCACATAAATATGTTCAGTGTAATATTAATTCAATCTGAAAATAGCGGAAATATTGGTGCAATAGCAAGAACTATGGGTAATTTTGATTTTAAAGAATTAACATTGATTGATTCAAAAGTTGAACATTTAAATGATGAAGCTCTGCATAGATCAAAACATGCTAAATCTATTTTAAAAAATGCAAAAATAAAACCTATTTCATATTTTCAAAAAAAATCAAAAGATAATGTATTCAAAGATTTTGATTATGTTATTGCATTTACATCTGTATTAGGAACTGATTATAATCTTATAAGAACACCAATCTCCCCTATAAAATTTATAGATACAATTGATTCAAAAAAAAAATATGCACTTATCTTTGGTCGTGATGGATCTGGACTTACAAATAAAGAAATAAAAGAATGTGATTTTCCAGTAACAATTGGAACCTCAAAAAATTATCCAGCACTAAATTTAAGTCATGCAGTTTCTATCATATTATATGAAATATATAAGAAATTTGGAAAAAATGATATTATTAATCATATAAAAGATTGTGATGAATTAACAAAAGATGTTATCATTGACAAAATAAATAATATAATTGACACTATGGATTTTTCTACAAATGAGAAAAAAGAAACTCAACATATAGTCTGGAAGAGAACTCTTGCTAAAGCACATTTAACCAAAAGAGAAGCTTATGCAATAATGGGTTTTTTAAATAAACTTAAAAAAAAACAAATAAATCATGACTGACAAGAATTAAAATCAGTAATTTCTATCATTTGATTTTTACAATATCTATCTCTTTTGTTTTTAATAACTGGAGTCAATTGAATATTTTCAATATTACCACCTTTAGAAATATCATATTCATATGATTTTACATATCCTGTATCAGAAAATAATTCTGGTGTATCGTCTACAAATTTGAATTTTTTCTTCTCACCAATTACATTAAATGAAATTTTATTTATCTCATCTGTTCCATTATTAAAAACTAAAAAATCAATCTTATATTTTTCATCAAATGAATTACATATTATTTCCTGATCATTATATTTTCTGATAAATATCGAAGTATTTTCACAATAATCTACTGAAGATTGAGATGATGTGAATTTTAAAATAGTAGAAATTCCAAGATAAGCAATTATAATAACAAAGACTGATATGAAAAAAATCATGATGTAAAGTGCAAAATCATATTTTTTCTCTAATTCCTTAAATGCATTCTCAATTAGATGTTCAGGATAACCATGTGTTTTTAGATGATGCCTAATGTGATGATCTTGATGTCCTTTTTTTTTTACATCATTGATATATTTAGCAAGTTCACTTTTTGGCATTTTTTTGCAGGTATTTTTTTACTCGTTCATTCATCGTGGGTCTTGCTTTTTCACCTAAAGAATAATATATCTTTTCAGCTTCATCACCCCACGAATAGTCGCCTTTTTGTCTTTCGATTTTATTGACGACGAACTCACCTGTCTCCACCCCTTTTTTTAAATGATAATAAATAGAACGCATGGTCACTTTTGGGAAAATATCTCTATAGATTGTATATATTTGATATCCATAAGCCTTGTCTTTAAAATAGAGAATCTCAACAATGCTTTGTCTAATATTTGAAAATACTGGTCTCCCCCTTGCCATATGATTTGCTAAGACCAATATGTTTATATATTTTTTCAATAGTGAAAATAATTAAAATAAATATTTTCAACTCAAAAAACTTTGTTTTTCAATAATGAAAAGAATTCAAATTATTTTTAAAAAACATTTATAATAATCCTATTATTACCATCACATCTATGCTAAAGGAAATAAAAAGCACAATACCAGACACATGTCCTATTCCTGAAAAAAAGATAAGAGAACTTGAAAATCAAGGATATAGAATTGTAGGTAATCATAGTGCTATCAAAATTTGTGGATGGACTAAAAATTCACTTAAAGATGAAGGTACATGCTACAAGCATAAATTCTATGGTATAAATTCTCATAGATGTGTTCAGATGACTCCTGCACTTCAGCACTGTAATTTTAGATGTTGGCATTGCTGGAGAGATATTTCTACTGCTTCAATAAAATGGGATGGACCAATTGATGACCCAAAAGATATCATTGATGGATGTATAAAAGAACATGTAAAAATATTACAAGGTTTCAAAGGAAATAAAGATATTAATAAAATAAAATTAGATGAAATGACAAGACCTATGCATTTTGCAGTTTCTCTAACTGGAGAACCTACTATGTACCCTAGAATTGGTGAGCTAATAGATGAAATAAAAAGTAGAGGCTCTTCTGCATATATTGTCACAAATGGATCATTTCCTGAACAAATAAAAAAATTAATAGGACATGAACCTACTCAATTTTACATAACTCTTGCAGCGCCAAATAAAAAGATGTTTATAAAAGATACAAACCCACTTACAAATGATGCATGGGAAAAATTCAATGAAACTCTGCAGATAATGAAAGACCTAAATTGCAGAAGAACATTAAGATTAACTCTAACAAAAGGAATTAACATGGAAAATCCAAAAGAATATGGTGATTTCATTAAAAAACTACATTTTGACTTCATTGAAGTTAAAGGATACATGTGGGTTGGTTATTCAAGGCAAAGATTAAAAAAAGAAAATATGCCTAGTAACGACGAAATCAAAGAATTTTCTAAAAAACTATGTGAATATGGAAACCTTAAATTCATTGATGAACAAGTCAGAAGTAATGTTGTTTTACTGATGAGAGAAGATTTCGAGGGAAGAGTCATGTTATTTGATGAACCAAAAGAAAATTTAATACAATTAAGTTAAAATTGATAGAATTTTTCTAAGTTAAATAATATATAATTTTTATTTCACATTTTATCCATAAAACTTTTTAAAAATATTTATCATGAATCCTATACTCCTTCTCCGAAGGAGAAATTCCTTGCAGAGAGCGAAGCTCTTTGCTGTGTTCTTAACATGCTCATAAAAAAACAAAAAGAAATTTAAAAACAAAACAAATAAATCAATTCTAAAAAAACTCTAAATCTCAACAATTACTCCTTTTGGTCCTGGATTGATTATTAGAGTTCTTCCAATTTTATCTTTTTTTCCTACATTTTCATGAAGATGTCCACATACAACAAGATGTGGTTGAGATTCATCAATGAATTTTCTGAAATTTTTATCTCCTGCATAACCATTATTTATCATATCAACTTTTGTTCCATGTGGTGGACCATGTAAAACCAAAATTGATCTTTTTTTTCCTTTAATTTCATTTTTAAAAAAATTTTCAGAGATTCTCTTAAAATCTGGGTCAGCTTCTGAAAATCCTCCGCCTCCATATCCTAAAAACACATAATCTTCAAAATGATGTGCCCCTTTATGTATATAAATTATATTTTCAAATTTTTCACATAATTTTCCTAATTCAATTTCATCTTCATGATTTCCTGGAACCATTAATACAGGTGAATAAAATTCATTTAAATCTTTCAATATTTTGTTCATATTTTTTTCCATTACAGTAAAATCTCCAGCACAAATTACCAAATCAACTTTTTTAGATAAAGATTTTAGTCTTCTCATTATTTTTTTGTTTCCATGACTATCAACAAATATCAATAATTTCATCATTTCAATCCCAATTTTTTTGTGTAAAATTTGCATATACCATCGAGTTTTAAAAAATACTCATTTTTATAACCTTTTTGCTTAATTTATATAGTATTTCAATCGTTAAGTTTAAAAATAAACATGATTTCCGAAGAGGATAATCTACAAAAAATGGTAAAAAAAGAAGCAAGCTCAACAAAAAGATTCGGATCAAGATATGGTAGAACAACTAAGCTAAGATTTGGTCTTATAGAAAAAGAACAAAGAAAGCTACACATGTGTCCATACTGTAAAAAAGTTAAAGTTAAAAGACTTTCAGCAGGTATATGGCAATGTAGAGGTTGTGATGCTAAATTCACAGGTAAAGCTTATACTTTAAAATAAAATGACAATATATAAATGCTTTAATTGCAACAAAGACATTGAAAGGACAACTCTGAGAAAAAGAGTCAGATGTCCATATTGTGGTTATAAAATCTTATTTAAACCTAGACTTGTTCCAAGTACTAAAGTAATAGCAAGATAATTCATTCAATTATTATATAGTAGTTGTATAATCAGGGAATAAATATTTAAATTTTCCACTAATGCAATTCTATGTCCTATAAAAAATACAATATAAAATCAAAAATGGACGTTAAAAAAGATACTAAGGAAAAGATTAGTCAACTTCAACTTCTTGAACAAAAAATTAGCACTTTAGTAGCTCAGAAACAACAATTTCAACAGCAATTGATGGAAGTTGAATCTGCACTTGCTGAATCAAAATCTTCTGAAAAAACGTATAAAATCATAGGAAACATAATGGTTCTTTCAGACAAAGAGAAAATACAAAAAGATTTAGAATCAAAAAAAGAAATTTTAGAATTAAGACTAACATCTCTTGATAAACAAGAAGATAAAAATAGAATAAAAGCTAAAGAAATTCAAACTGAAGTTTTAAAAGAGATGAAAAATGATAAATGATCAATTAATAGAATCTTTAGAGATGCTAAAAGAAGATCATGGTATCCCTAGAAATATAAAAACAAAAATTGGTGAAATTTCTCAAATTTTAAAAAGTAATGAAGATAATAATTTAAAGATTAACAAAGCATTAAATATTCTTGATGAAATATCAAATGACGATAATCTTCAATCATTTACTAGAACACAAATCTGGAATCTTGTATCAATGCTTGAAGCAGAAGAATAAATTTCTTAAATTTTTTTACGTTTAATAATTTTCTTAGAAACTAAAGAATTAGGAATATAAATAACATCTCCATTTTTTGTTGTGACTTCTGTATGAAATAGATTTAATTTAGTCACCTTTCCTTTAATATTATCAATTTCTATTATATTTCCTTCTTTAAAATACTTTTTTTTAGATATTTGAATACCACCAAATAAATTTGGAAAAAAATCTCTTATTCCAAGAGCCATAGAAAAAACTATCAACAACATAAAAATTAAAAAAAGGATATAAAGTATTATTCTAGCCAATCCTATTTGATATAAAGCATAAATTAATGATAGAGAATAGATTGTAAATGTAATTAAATTTATAATCAATTTTTCAATATTAAAAGAAATTTTAAAATTAGTCTTAAAAATACTATTTAACTCTATTTCTTTTAAAAATCTGGATAAAAGCTTATTTATTAATTTCCCAACTACAAAACCTGATAAAATTATTATTAATGATAAAATTAACTTATATGGTGTTCCTGTTAAAAAAAAATCCATATATTTCACAGGTTCAATTATAGTATTATTCTCCATAAATAATAAGTTATAAAAATTAATATAAAAATTTATTGAAACATACAAATTCAATAAAAACAATAACTTATTAATATTCGCGCATCTTTATTTTCAAGATATGGACAGAATTTTATTATTAAATGACATAAATATAGGAGATTCAAAGAATATTGGAAGACTAGGTATCAATATCTCCATCCTTCATAAAAAAAGATTAAATGTTCCTCCAACATTTGTAATTACAAAACAACTTTATTTAGATTATATGGAACAAACTCAATTAAACTATAAAATATCAAAATTACTTAATGAACCTAATAATAATAGCATAGATAATTCTCTAATAATTAAAAAACTAATTTTAGATTCTGAATTTCCAGAGGATTTAAGAGAAGAAATAATAGATGCTTATTATAGCCTAAGTTTTGATATTGACTCAAACGATGCTTCTTCACTTTTAAAAGTTAAAGAAGAAAATGTAATACTTAAATGCAGTTTACTTGATAATAGAGTTAAAGAAAAAGAATTTATTCTTGATAATGTCAAAGGAGAGTCAAATCTATTAGATTCTATTAAAAAAGCATTCATTATCCCTTTTTCACAAAATAATATTGAAAATCCATTATCTATACAAGACGGAATCACAATAATAATTCAAAGGAAAATTAATCCTGAAAAATCAGGAATTGTTCTAACTATAAATGAAAATAATAATAAAGAAATGCTAATAAAAACATATAAAGGAGAAATTAGTGATTTATCTCAAAATTATACCTATATTGTTGATAAATATACACTTGAAGCAAAAAATAGAGATTCAAATCTTCTTGAAAGTAATGATATAATGGAAATTTCTAGAACTGCTAAAAGAATTGAAGGATTTATGGGAAATCCACAAGAAATATTTTGGAAAATTAGCAAAAATAAATTATATCTCCTGCAAACAGGATCAATAAATAATGAAAATAAAATAGAAGAGCCTGATGAAATTAAACTTAAAACATATGATAAAGAAGAAGATTATTCAAATGTTGAAATTGAAGCAATTGACGAAGTAAATAATCCCATTATTGATATTGATGATGAATCAACAGAAGAAGAACCTTGGGTTGATGAAATTGATTCATCTGAGTCCTTAGATCAGTTCCCAATCAAAGAAAATCCAGAAGAAAAAGTTAAAGTTAATGAAAATAATATTGAAGAAGATATTGAATTTCTTGAAATAATTGAAAAAGAAGAACAAAAAACAGATGAAATTGTTTTTCAAGATAATGATGAAATAAAAGATACTGAGGTTGTTGAAAGTAATGATAATAATAATACAGATGATGAATTATCTATATTTTCATCTCTAAAAGAATCTAAACCTACTTTCGATAACTCATCTGAAAAACCAGATGAAGACCCATTTCAAAAAACAAAAGCATTAAGTAAAGAAATATTAAAATCAAGTATAAATGCAATATTTTCTGAATTACATAAATTCAACATAAATGATTTAGAAGAACTAAAAAATTCAGATATCAATAATAAATATGAAATACTTCACATTTTATCATTACAAAATCTAAATGATGAAGAAATACCAAATCCAAAAGATATTGAAAGAGCTCTAAACATCCTTAATCAATTAAAAAACAAAGTATAATTTTATTTATTCTCAAATATATGCAATCCACCATCCATAAAATCATGAATATCTATCACTAAACCTAAAATTAGCCCAGCATTCACTAAAAATGGCCCAAAACCCCATTTTGCAAAAAATAATGGAATTAGTATTGTCATTGTAAAAAGTCTAATAAAATCATCTATAACAAAAAGAAATTTGAACACACCTTTTCCTCTTTTTGTCACTTGCATAAGCATATTTAATATTACTTTTATCATTTTTAATTATCCCCTATATATTTTATATAGAAGAATTATATGTAATTTAAAAGATTTATGCTCTTTTTTTATAGACTCAAATAAATAATAAGAATATTATAATTTGAACTTAATTTTAAATAATGAAATTTAATTCAAAACTACAATATATCTTGTTAGACTCTTATGTATATAAATCTCAAATTCATTTTTTATTTTCCATTTAGTTATTTTTATAATCTTTTTATACTCAGACCAACTTGGAAATATTACAACCATTCTTTTTGTTGATTGATGAGCAGAATTCAAAAAATTAAGATAAAGTTCATCTAAATTCTTCCCCTTGGAATTTTTACCATAAGGTAAATCAGTAACTATTGCATCAAATTTTTTTTCAATTGTAGATGAATCCCTTTGTTTAATATTAAATTTATTTATACCATAATGCATAAGATTAACCTTACAATATTCTATCTGCTTTTTAAATAAATCATATCCTGTTATATTAAAACCCATAAACCCTGCTTCAATTAAAATTCCACCAGAACCACAAAAAGGATCTAATATTTTCCCATTTTTAAGTCCAGTAAGATTGATACAAACTCTTGCAAGCCTAGGATCTAATGATGATGGATGTAATTTAGGTCTCATATGAGCTTTTCTGCTTAGATAACTCTTATCAATATCAGTAATAAATCTACAACAATATACTTCTTCCTTATTAAAAATAAAAAATATAATCGTATCAGGATTTTTTAAATTGACATTTGGTTTTTTTAAATTTTTCCAAATCAATGATGATAAATTTTTTTCAGTGATATATTTATCATTTTTTATTCTAACACAAAACGTTTTTTTAATAAGTGAGTCCCAATCATATTTTTCAATTTTTTCATTTAATTTTGATTTATTTGATTTAAAAAGAAACTCAAAAATTCTATGACTAAAACCTAATCTCTTAGAATAATCTTTTTCTGATTCTATCAATAAATAATTATCAAAAAATTTGAAAGATTTGTCTTTTTCTAAATAAATAATTTCTTCTTTAGCTAGATTTAAATTTGATTTATTTAATTCAAATATTAATTTCATAATAGTTTAAGAATTAATAATTCAAATAATAAAGTTTGTATTCAATTTAGTAAATTATAAATATCCAAAGAATAGTTAGAATAGTAATGAATGATAGGAAATTGCTATTTTATGCTATTTTGAGCTTTCTTGTATTAACAACAATAACAAATATTATTGTAATTATAAATATTGATGTACCTCAGGAATCAAAAATATCAGGAAAAGCAACACAATTAGGAAATATTAATCTATGTTTATTAGATGGTCCTCCGGATTCATTATCCCTGTCTACTAATTGCAATACAACAATCTATGAAGATGATAATATTTTATGTAATTTTAGTGTAAACACTTCTGCAACTTATACTTCTAGTTTCATTACTAATCCAACATTATTTACAATTGAATCAGATGGAAATGTTAATTTTACACCTAACCAAACAAATGTTGGAAATCATTCATACTCTATTGGTTATACTGCAGGTCCGAGCTGCAGTCCCAGATCTGGTTCTGAAAGCTTTGATGTTGAAATAATAAATACAAAAGATCCACCAATATTAATCCAAAATTTCTCTAATCAAAAATGGCCACAAGATACGAGTATAACTCCTTTTGATTTAGATTCTTATTTTTCAGATCCTGATGGAGATGAGCTTTCTTATAGTTATACTCCTGTTTCTTTTGTAACAGTCACCATAAATAATCTAAATGAAGTCACATTCAAACCAGCTTATCATTATTATGGCATACAATATGTCTATTTTAGTGCAATGGACCCATATAATGCATCTGTTACTAGTAATAAAATTAAATTAACAATTCAAAGAGTAGACATCGATGAAGACGATGATAATGATGATAGTACAAGTAGTAGTAGTGGTGGTAGTGGAAGTTCTGGATCATTTACATCTTGTATATCTCAATGGTTTTGTTCTGAATGGAGTCAATGTCCTCCAACATATATCAAACATAGGACATGTACAGATGAAAAAAATTGTACAGTACCTATAAATAAACCAAATGAAACTGAAAGCTGTGTATATGAACATACTTGTTATGATGGTATTTTAGGACCTTATGAAGAACAAGTAGACTGTGGAGGTATATGTCCAGCTTGTGAAACTTGCTTTGATGGAATAAAAAACCAAAATGAAGAAGAAATAGATTGTGGTGGAATTTGTAAATCGTGTACAACAACATTACTTAAACCAGGAGTAATTAAAAATATTGAAAAACCAATAAGAATAACTTCAGAAAAAAGATCTATTTTTAATGCTTTTCTAATGATGTTAATGGGATCCATGTTAATTTATGCATTATATAGATCAGCACCTGTCCAACTACTTCTATTTCCACCTGCTAAACGCAAAAAGAAAAAAGAATTGATATTGGATGTTGAAGCAAAACAAACATTATTAGAAAGATTAGCAAAACTGGAAAAAAAAATACCTAGGTTAAAAAAAGAAGAAATCATCATTGAATTTTCATCTATATCAAGAGAATACTTTAGAAGATTGTTTGAAATTGAATATGAATATACATATGAAGAACTTCAAAATGAATTAAAAAATATAGAAGCAGAAAAAAGTCTAAAAGAGCTTTTAGTCAAATTTTTCAAACAATCTTCAGAAATTTCTTATAGTGGGTCTATTAATATCTCTAAAAATAAAATCATTGAAAGAATTTATCAATTTAGAAAAATTATTGAACTTACATCTGTAAAAGATCCAGGAATAAAAAAACCTGAAACAATTGAACAAAAACAAAAAATATTGGAATATAAACTAGACACATTTTTCTTAAAAGTATCAAATGCAAAACTTGCTATAAAAAATAATAATATAAATAAAGCCTACAAAATTTATCTTGAACTCCATAAAGATTATGAAAAACTTAAAAATAATGAAAAAAAAAGAGTTGTAAAGTATATTGAAAATTTATATAATGATCTTTATAAAATTAAAAATAATTCTTAATAAACAAAATATTCATTTCTAAACTCCAAAATCAAAAATTATTTAAATAAGTTCGATTACTAAGTTATATAATTAAGTATACTTAACTAACTTAGTAATTTCGGAATAATAGCGACAAATGATTTTGAATGGTAAATATAAATATACAAATACCTGATGAGTTGCACAAAAAAGCTAAAATAAAATGTGCCATAGATGAAACTACTCTAAAAGATTTCATTATTAATTCTATTAAAGATAAATTAGAGGATAATAAAAAATGAAATTCAAAAAATACCTTCCTATTATCTTTGTATTTATGTTGCTAATCTCAATATATTTAATCTCCGCACTATTGAATTTTTCAACTGCTCCATATTTTGATAATGTTCCAGTTCATACAAATGAAACACTAAATTGCATATGGAAAGTTAATGAAAATTCTGAAGCCAATATAACTTGGTATTTAGATGGCGTATATAATAGATCAGAAAACATCACCTGTTCTTCTGGAGTCGATTGTATATCTTCAATCCCAAATAATGAAACTCACAGATATAATTCTTGGAATTGTTCAGTTTATATATTTAATTCTACAAATTATAATACTACTCAATCTGTTGTCTTAAATATTAGTAATGCTGATCCGTTTTTTATTAATCTAGAAGACAATTATTCACTCTTTGAAGATACAGCGTACTCACTTGATATTGATTCAATTGATCCCGATGCTCCTAATTCAGTAGATGGTGATGGAATACAATATACATCTATTTGTAAATCCAATTGTCCTTTCACTTCTTTTGATATTGCAAGTGATGGTAAAACAATTTTTACACCTGATAATAATGATATAGGAAATCACACCATACAAATAATTGTCCTTGATGCAGAACCTGAAGATGGAATTACAAAAAAAGATGTGATTTACGAAGTTATTGGAATAAATGATGCACCAACACTTAATGGAACAGAAAATGTAACAATCACAGAAGGAAATATTTTATCATATCTTATCACTGGTTCAGATGAAGAAAATTATGGAGGACCATTTAATTTTACTGTAAATTCATCCTACCCGTATGATTCATTATTTGCATCAGAACAAATTCATTATTCAACTAGTGACAATATTACCATAAATATATCATTTATAAATTCAAGAGATTCACAATTTGAAGATAATGGCAATCACACAATTACAGTCAAGATATGTGATCCAATAAATGCTACTTTATGCACTATTGCATCTTTCAATTTAGAAGTGACTACCGTAGCACATTATCCAATTTTAAGTTATATTCCAAATCAAAACGGAACACAAAATACAGCATTTAATTTAAAATTCAATGCTACTGATTTAGATGATGGAGATGTGTTAAATTTTTCAGTTGTGCCAAATGACTGTACTCTTAGTAATCCTTGGTCAGTTACCATGCTTAATACAAGCAATCTAAATGCAACAGGTGAAATTGATATTTCAACATTAACAAATAACCATATTGTATGTAGAAATGTTACAATTACTGTTGAGGATTCTACAACTAGGACTGATTCTCAAATAATATTTTTTAATCTGACGAATATCAATGATGACCCA
>JABHHN010000102.1 GCA_018671515.1 archaeon
AAATCAGTAACTTTTTTATATTTGGACACAATTATTTTCATTAGCAGATCTCCTCCTCAACAAAATGGTTTTGAACTACTATTTATTGACGAGGAACTGCTACTTATATTTTTCTAATTCGAAGAGGGTTTCATATTAGCCATATTTTACAAAAGATTTATATACCATCTCGACCATAATCTAATGAATGGTTATCTGGATTCCAAAGGGACATTTTCCACATTGGCAGGAAAAATTTACAGGTACTTGGAAAGGTTCAGATATTTTAGCATATAGAACTGAAATCAGACAGCAGAGGATAGTTCATTTTGATAATTTGTATAGGTATATGTATCACTATATAACTGAAGAAGGTTGGAAACATCCAGTAAGTGGGAAAGAGATAGAGCCCTATTATGGTGAGACAAGAAATCAAGCAGGTGGAAAAGAGATAAGAGTCTGGTGGCGAGCAAAAAAATCTTGGGCTGGAGGTCCAGGTGGAGGACATGCTTATTTTGCATATAAATTATATGTAGATATATTTGCAACAAGGATGAAAAGAATTGAATTATCATATAAGGGAAAAAAAGTAAGACCTTATCAGGGAGATGTTACAATCTGGTTTGCAACAGTACTTGAGATAGATGCAAATAAATGGAAAGATCAAAGTGGATTTGGTGCAGAATTATATGGTCTTTTAGAAGAGTATTGGGTAAGAAGAATCTACAAAAGAAATATCAAGGATCAGGAAGTTGAATTAAGAAGATTTTCAGCAAGATTTGTAGATGATGTAAAACATTTCGTAAATTTGACACGTGGAAGTGAACAAAGAAAGCCATGGTTTGAAGAAAAACAGTTTGCATTCTAAGACATAAATAATTATTTTTTCCTTTAGTTTTTTAGATAATTTTTGGAATATAATTTGCCTTTAGTAAATAAATTTTATGAGTAAAGCTTAATTAATGTTAAGATATTAATTAAAATAAAATTGAAAACATCATTATTACTGATAATTACATGTACAAAAAGATAATTTTTTTAAATAATGCATAATTTTAACAATATTCATGCTGAGAAAAACAAAAAATTGTTTTTTTTGCATCTCAAAAACATAATTGTTTTTAAGATATGCCTCCGTAGCATAGTGGCTATTGCGTGGGACTTGTAAATAAATTATTCAAGTCATCCCAAGGTCGTGAGTTCAACTCTCACCGGAGGCTTTTTCTTTTCATACTATTTTTTTTCATTAAATATGTTTTAGAAATTGATAATATTTATACAAAATCAGAATTTAGTAAAAATCTTTTAGATATTTTAAAAATCTGAATCCATTAATGAGAACATTCTATTAATTTTTCTTTCTTCCCATCCTACTTGAGAAAGCGATGTTATGATTTCTTGATCATGTACTCCTAATTCTCTTGCAGATTTTATATAATTCACTATTTCCATATCAGGCATACAATAAATATTGTATTGTTAATATATAAAGATTATGAATATTGAAAAAATAAGTCTTTTTTTACAAAGATAATTTTATAAACTTTATTTCTTTCCGGGAGATAGATAAGGGGGTGTAGCTCAGCCTGGGAGAGCACACGGCTGAAGACCGTGGTGTCATGGATTCAAATTCCATCACCCCCATATTTTTTATTCTTGACAAGTATTACATTTAAATATTAAATAATAATCTCTCGAAATATTATGAAAGTAGAATTTGAAAAGAATGCTAATATGACAAAAACACTTAGCATATTTTTAGTGACTGCAACAAAGATATTTATAGATTATGGAAGAGAACAAGGAATAAATATTTCAATGAAGATTTTTTTATTATATACTTTATTTCCTGTATTATATATTTTTATTTATCCTCTTTTTAAGATAGTCAGAAGACTTGAGAGAAAACATGATGAATATTTTAGATTTCTAAATAATCTCACAATTTTTAATTTTATCATGATGGGAGTTTTTATATTAATTTTAATAGCACAGGATTTTTGGCATAGTGTAGGGTTATTACATTATTTGATTTATATTCCATTAACAATACTTATCACTTCATCATTGATAATCTTTTTATCTCTTCTTTTTACATGGATTTATATTAGGTTCTGGAAGAGTCATTATGATAAAAGAAGTTAAAATATCACACTAGACTGACACCGCTTAGCACAACACTTGCAATTGAACTAAATATCATTGTTACAACAAAAGCAATTAGAACATACATTATTGTTGATTTAACAAGATTTTGTCCTAATAAGTATTTAGCAGTAAGAGTGTCAACTCCATTTTGGATATTGCTTACAAGTACTGTAAGTATGTAGACTAATTGTATAACGTAAATTCCAACAATTGCTTGAAAGTAATATGTTGGTACACTATCTCCAAAAAGAGTCAATAGGCTTCCCATTCCACCTGCTGCCTGTCCTGATTCTTTGCCTAAAACCTCCATTTGTTGTCCTAGTTTTCCAAGAACTGTAGTAATCATTGAAGTAATTCCAATAACTACTCCTGCAATAGTTGGTGTTAAAAAACTTATTTGAGATTTCATACTACTAATGACATCTGACATTAGGTCTTTTAATCTTTCATCAACTTTATGCATTTCTTTTATGTATACTGAAATATTTATAAGTGTCTGACTAGCAATTTTTGGTCCTTTTCTTGCTGACTGAACAAAAACTTTCATAGAACTTTTAATTAGATTTGAAGGATATTGAACAATAGCTCCAACTTTTGGATCAAAAAGAGCTTTTTCTACATCCATACCTCTTTGTGAAATATTGTTGCTAATTATTGTAAAAAATCTTCCAGCTTTTGTATCTCTTACAAGCGTGGCTACTCTTCCAAATGCAAGTTCAGATGGTAATCCATCTCCAAGTCTACCACCAAGTTGAAATATTGCTGATGCAAATTCTGCTTCTAGTTCTTTTGTTTCTTGTCTTATTTTGATTAGATTTCCAGTTGTCATTCTATAATACATGCCAAGACCTAGGCCAATTCCCAAAACTAGGAAGAAGCTGAGAATTGTAGCTCCTAATCCAAATGGACCTATTATTCCATCACCAGTTTTTTCTCTTTTATAACCTAATAATGCATATTTTGATCCAATTGATTCATCAAGTGTGTGAATTACTTTAATATTATCTCTGTTATCTATGATAATATCAAAAGGTTCTTCTCCTTTATCTAAAGAATGCATAATTAATGGTGAGAATCCTATCAATACAAAAATTCCAGTGAATATGCTAACAATTACAAAAGGTGAAAAAAAAAATTCTTTTTTTCCTAGTTTTAATATTAAATTTTTATATTTTTTAAGATTAGGATCCATCTTAGTTATATCTGTGTCTCCATATCCTGTAGGTCTTTTTGAGAGTATTATTTTTGCGAGATAATAGACACCTATTGGCAAGGAGACATTGTATATTGTTGATATGTGCCACCAATACACGCCATCCATGAAACTAACAACTAAAGGAAGAATGACAAGACCTAAAATTGGTAGAATTATCCCCATCATATGAAGCATCGTCATAGGTGATTTTAATTCTTGAGCATAATGAAGCATTTTTTCATATGTTTCTTCTAATATTAATGCAAGTCCTTTTTCAATAGCAGCTAGTCTTCTATCTTCAGAAGCTTCATATAGAGATCCTTCAATCAAATGAATTGCTTCAACGAATTCCATGTTGAATTCACGCCATGTTTCCAAATAATCTTCAAGAGCATCTTTTAGACCAGCATATTTTTCAGTTTCTACATTCCAGATAACTTTTTTAAGATCTAATGAAAGTGGTGGTGAAAGATGATCAGTAGTAAATTTTAATGCTAATTCAAGATTTGAAGTATGTCTCATGAATGAGACAATATAAAAAACACATAGAACCATTTGGTTGCTAGCTTTTAATCTCCAATTATTAGCATAAATCATAGGTAGTTTTTGTAAAGGTACAAAAATTATGATTCCTGTGACAACAAAAAAAGCAATGAAAAAAAAACTTCCAGTTCCAAGCAATATTGTGGTCAATAAGAAACTTATTAATGATCCAGCTAAAATATAAATTAAAGGAAATAATATTGCAAAGCTTAATGCTCCTGTTGGTGTAATATCAAGATGACAAATGGAAACAGAGCGTTCTAATGTTGCTTTATCTTTTTCTCCTGGACTTACCTTTAAAACTTTTTCAGCAAACTTGCAACCTTTTTCATATAAATTCATATGAGTTGGAAGATATTGATTTTTGAAAGATAGGTATTCACCAGAAATTAGTTTTTTATTTTCTTTAAATTCAGCAGTAGGATTAAGTTGTGATTTTATTTTATTTTGATAGTTTTCAATAAATGAATTCATAGAATTATCATTTTGGTCTTGATTGTTCCCTTGTTCATCCATTAAATAAAAACTAGTTGAGTTAGTTTAAAATAGTTTCTTAACTACTTTCTAATCATAAAAAATCAACAAGTGGTAAATTTAATATTGATTCTTTATAAAATTTTATTCAATAATTTTAAATACTTGTCTTCCTAAAAAAATAATATATGGGAAAAAGTGGGGAGACTGTAATGAATTTTGTCTTGATTACAGGTTTATTAGTAGTAAGTGTTATAGTCATTGCAAATCTAAAAGGTATATCTTATTCTCAAACAAAAGATATTGAGTATGAAATTGCATTAGCTTATATGGACAAGATAAAAAATGAAATAGAAAATTCATATGTATTTCCAAATGATGTAAAAAAAATAGTTACATATGAGGGAATTGATCAATATAAATTTTTTATTCATGATAACATAATAAATATATATTTTCCAAAAAATGATATAAATATAACTAAAACTTTTCTAGTCTCAAATTTTAATGTAATAGGAAATGAATTTGATACATCTGGGAATATAACTATTTTATTTAAAAAAAGAAATCTTTATGTGACAAATAATCCTAAATGTATATTGGAAGATGATATATGTGATCCTGGATGTATCATAGAAGATTTATGTGATCCGCAATGTTATAATGAAGATTCAAGAGATTCTTGTATATCTGTTTGTACAGATATAAATGGGGATGGTTTGACAGATGATCGTGATGAAGATGATATTTGCGATAAAGATTGCTATAATAATAATAGAAATGGTGGGATCTATGATATAGACTGTGTGGAAACAAATGATGGAATTTGTGATCCTGATACACATTATAACATAGATGGATATTGTGATCGTGATTGTATTGGACAAAATGGTGTATGCGATCCTGATTGTATTGATTTTGATCCTGATTGTCATCATTTGGATAATGGTATATGTGAATCAGATAGAAATGAAAATTGTATCAATCAAAAAATAGATTGTAATTGTTTAAAATTTGAAAAAACTACTTGTGATTTAACTAATGGGGATGAGTATGGTTGTATATGAAAACTAAATTTGTTATTTATATTATTGTATTTATTTTTCTAATTAGTATTGCTATTGCTGAAGATAGTTCTTGTGGTAATGGGATATGTAATAGTTTTGATACTTATTATTCATGTCCAATTGATTGTCCCTCTGGTTCATATGATAATTATTGTGATAATGAAAAAGATGATGTATGTGATCCTGATTGTATAAATTCAGATTCAGATTGTCAAAATTATGATGAGAAAAATCAAAATACATATCTTCCAGAAAAGGAAAATAATAATACTGTTTTTAAAACAATATTTATTATTATTTTTTCAGTAGTGGTTTTTGGTGGAATTTTTTATCTTTATAAAAAAGCAAATAAGAATAAAGATTATTATGATGAAGGACAAATAGATGAATTATCAAATTTAAATAAAGAAAAAGAAGATAATACTTGGTCAACAAAATCTGAGACTCAGATAATTGATCAGATAAAAGAAAGTGATGATTTTAAAAGATATACTGGTGGTCAGAATTAAATCTAAATCTGGACTTGCGATGATAAATAAGACATTATTTGCAATTTTTTTAGTCTTATTTGTATTTTTTATGTTTTTTACTGTAACAAAATCAAGAGTAGAAAATAAATCAGAAAAATTATATTTTGATCAATATGAATTTACTAATAAATTTTTATTGAGTTTTTTGAGTAATCCAAATTGTCTTTCTATTGGAAGTGAGATAAATGGAGAAAAACATACTACTGTTCAAGGGGTTTTAGATGTTAGAAAATTAAATAAATTTGATAGAGATAATGAAGATATGTGGTGTGTTGAAAATTTTGATTTTTTATATTCAGTAAATGTACTTGATACACAGAATAAAAAAACTTGGAGACTTGGAATACTTAATCCAGATCCTTTTTGGTCAGAAAGAACTATTGGTGTAAGTCTTCCTGGAATAGTTAGATATGAAGATGGGACTGGTCATCTTGCTCAAATAGGAATGAATGCATATTTTGGAGAAATTGCAAAATTTATTGGTGAAATAAAAAGATCTTGTCTTTTAAAAAGAAAAAATAATTTTGAATTTAATACAAAATATAAAATTAAATATTCATCAGAAAATAATTTATTAAATATAGATACAGATAATTTTTATCCTTATTTTTCATGTCATGTAAATGATTTTGAAATTGAGAAAGGAACTCATCCTGTATTTTTGAGTGCAAAAGAAGAAAATGTGAGTGTGTTGATATGAAACTTAAATTAAAAAAAGGACAGACTTCAGAATTTATTGGAATTACATTATTAGTGATTGTTTTAGTTATTATATTATTATTTAGTAAATTAAGTCAGGGAAGAAATAGATTAATAAGAACTGAAGGTTCTGTTAGTGAATTTAAAAATATGTTCATTGCAACAAGTGTTACAAAATTTCCATACATAACAAATAAAGGAGTGTCAATTAATGAGATGATGGGAGCTTTTATGTGTTATAAACAAGAAAAAGTTGATTATGGTTCATTAGGTGAAATTGAAGTAATTGCATTTCCAAGAGAACAATTAGATGAATTATATGGTAATGGAAATTGGAAGTTGGAATTGGATGAATCATATTGTTTAGATAGTAATGTCCTAATACCTGAAAAATGTGATTTTTTTAAAAAAGAATTTATAACATATGAATTTTATTTTAGTCTTCCATGTAAGGTTGAAATAAGTTATGGAAAAATATATTTATCAATATGAATTAATATAATTATAAGAATTAAATAAATTAATATGAGGTCAAAAAAATGAAATCAAAAAATAATTTTTACACAAACAAAAATTCACCTTTTAATAATAAAAAAGGATCTATATTCATGACTATATTAGTAATTGCTGTTGCAATTGCATTATTTTTATTGACAAATGCAAAACCTACTCCTGATACTGGACAAAGAATTCTGATGACTGAACAATATTCTGAAATGACATCTACAATGATGTATGAATCAGTAGAAATTGCTTTATCACAGGTAACTAGGGATTTTGGAGAATATGCAATAAAAAAAATAAACAATGGTTATTGGACTAGTTATTCTCAACCAACACCACCTGAATTTTCAGACGTTAAAGATTTGCTTGAAGAAGATATTAAAAATACTCTTATAGATTATCTTTATCAACTTGATGGAAGTGAAGTTGGTGACATAAAAATAGATTCAAATATTGATATAAAAGAAGTAGTAATTGAAATTCCAACTGAAGAAGATCTTATGAGTGGAGAATTTGATGAAGGATTTTCAGCAACAGTAAAGGCTGATGGTCAGATAGAATTGCAGGAAAGTGATGATGAAGGAGAAAAACCTGAACGTTCTTATCAAGAGATGAGTTTTAATGTACCTATAGGTGATTGGAGATTCTGGTATTTATATAGAAATATTAAATCATGGGCTCTTGAAAATAAATTTGGAAATGATGTGTGCAATGAAATGCCACAATACGGGATAAGAGGTTCAGGTCAATGTAAATATAAATCTGTAACTGCAGAAGGGGATGAAAATCCAGCACTTGAAAAATTAAAAGATGCAGTAGCAAATCTTCAGGCAAGATTTGATGTTTTAGATGATAATGTAACCTGTTCATACCAAATGCTTTGCGGTGGAGAAGAGGCACATGTCAGAACAGAGATTTATCCCGAATCAGCGCCATGTGGTGATTCATATAGTGCAATAACAGGAAAAACATGTCCTGGAGAATGTGCAGCTCCTAGTTGTGAATATGCAAATAACGTTCAAGATTGTGAAATAAAATGTAGTGAGCCAGACGCATGTGTTGATGCTTTAGATGAAAGTGAAAGACCAACATGTACTGATGGAGAAATTGAGTATGTTTTAGGTGAATATGGTGAAGGAAAACCTTATCCAACATATCCAACTGATCCTTTAACAATAAACACACCTTGTTTTGGAGCTGGAAGTGAACATTTTTGGAGCCAAATTGCAGAGATAAAATGTGTTGATGATAAAAATACAAGACCTATTGGTGAGAATGCACCTGTACCATTAGAATTTAAGTTTAAAGTGCATTTACATTTTTATAGATTTCATGAAGCATATAAAAATTCATGTGAACCTAATAATGTATGTATGAAAGGTCCGAAAGTATCAGGAGGAAGTAACAATGATAATTCAGGAGGAGGAGATGGAGGAACTAGTACACCTACACCACCAAAACCTTAAATATGAAAAAAGCACAAATTCACATTAATCTTATATTTTCAATAGTGATAACAATTGTAGGTATAACTTTAGTACTTGTCTTAATAGGAAAAAATACAGGTGCTGGAAAAAAAATATATTGTAATACTGTGTACAATAAAGATGGAAGTGATAAATTTTGTGATGAATATCTTAATTTAAAAGTTACTTCTCTTAAGAATAAAAAAAATATTCTTAATAGTTTTGATGATAAGAGAAAGGTAAATTTTTTCCATCTCAATGTTTCAAATAATTTTAGAGGACAAACATTTATTACTTTGCCCACTAATGCCAAAATAAAAAATGCTAAAATAGATATAAATTTAGCAGAAAAAAAATTAATAAAATTCAATAATAATGAGAAAAAAGAGATAATAATTTTTCCACCTGGTAGATTAGAATTACATAAAAAATTTCAAAAAATACCTGAATTTTCAAGAATAATACGAGCAAAAATAGAAGCATCAGGTGCTGAATATCCTGCACAGGCTCAAGTAGTATTTGTTGTTGATACTTCTTCAAGTATGGTTGATGAATGGGAAGCATTGTGTAATATTTTAGATAATGCAGTAAATAGTGTAAAAAAATTGGGGATGGAACTTACTCCAGATGTTTATGCTATGGGAAATGGAGAGACAGTTGGAGATTGTGTTGCCGGAGTAGTTCCTGAAGAAGGAATGAAAACAATAACACAAATGGTACCATATAATTTTCAGGGTGGAAATATTTTACCAGTATATGATGATCCAAGAGAAGCATGGGCACCTGCTTCTGCTTGGTTGGCGGACAACTATCCAAAATGGAGTTATAGTACAGACAATAAGAGAATAATAATGCCTATTAGTGATTCTGATCCAACAGGTGGTGGACAAGGAACTTTTGATGGTACAAATTGGCATCTTACTGGTGGCTTTACAGGAAATGAAGCCAAATCAATACAAGATGCAGTAAAAAAGGCAGTAAATCCACTCTCTAAATATGTATACATTCTTCCAGTAAATGGTTTGGATTTTGGGGATGTAGAAGGATATGGAGTTGGATTAGAACCTTGTAATGCAAAGTGTAAAAAAGTAGGAGATTGGATGAATGATCTTGCAAGAGGAACACAGGCATTAAATACTGGTGCACGTATTGTGAGTTTTGATGATTCAGAAGTGATTAAGGATCAAATAATTAGTATGATGACAACACCATTTCCAAGTGATATTAATATTTCAATAGGTTCTTCACCAAATGATGTTACAATTTTTGAATGGGATGGAGAATTAAATCTGTCAAATTCACCACAAGTAATTGATCCAGTTGAATTTATGGAATTTTTAAATGAGAAATGTATTGGGAAAGTTTGTGATATAAATATTGTAAGTGATGAAGGAACAGTTATTTTAAATAAATTAGATATTAGATATTTATTAGATCCAGAATTAAATAAAATGGAAATAGCAGATATTGTAGTTTCAGATTTTTCATCTTTAAGTTATGATGAACCACATAAAGAAATAGATATTAAATCTGAATTAGAAAAAGCACTTGAGAATTGTCCAAAAGATGAAAAATATTGTGAGATTCCAATTATGATTTTTGGTGATAAAAAAGGGTATATAGAATTTAGTAATTTAGAAATAGAGTATGAATATTATGATTTGGAACAAGATTTATTAGAAAAAATTGTTGAATGTCATTTCGCATCAAATAAAGGTAATTTAGGAAAAAATTTGATATGTGAAGAGATGTTGATAGGGAATATTTTTGAATATGATTATCCAATTACAGAAAGTAGTATAACAAAAATGATTAAAGAGATGAATTTTTGTCATATAATAAAAAATTCAGATCATGGTTGCGGTGATGAAGATTTGTTACATTTTGAACAGGAATTATATGAAATAGAAAATATATTGATTGAATATAATGATGAGAAAAAACAAATAATAGTAAGTTAATAGAAAAAACAGACATATATTTAGACAAAAATTTTTTAAACAACAAAATAAGTGAATAAATTATGGCATATATTGTAATAACTGGAAATGATAGAAAAGAGTTTGAAATTCTTAAAGAAGCAATAGAATATAAGACTGGCCAGAGTCGTATTTATGAGATGGATGCTTTTGGAAATATGAGGCCTCTTGATAATGAATCCTTGCAAAAAGCAATGGAGAGTGAACCAAAATTTAAAGATAATTTTGTTGAAGAACCTGAAGAAAAAAATGAAAGTACTAATAAAAACCTTGATAAGACTGCTGAAAGTGAAAATGCATTTAGTAAAATAGATGAAACTATAAATCCAAATCTCGAAAAAAAAACATTAGTAGATCTTCCAGATAAAAAAGAAGTTAAAGATGAGATTAAAAAAGATGATAAACCAAAATCTTATAAAATATTAAGGATGATAGTTCTTATAATAATGATAATGGTTGCACTATTTGTGGTCTGGTCAGTAATCCAGCCTTTCATGAATGAATTGAACAATATATAAATGAATAAAAATGAAAAATACAAAAATAAATAAATTTATTTTATCCAAAAAAGGAGACAGAGTCACTAACGTTCCTAATCTTTTTTTTAGCAGAACTGCTAAAAAAGGAGACATAGCGATAAATCAGATGTTCATAATATTTGTGTCTGTTATAGCAGTATTTGTAATAGTTGGCATGCTTGCAAAATGGTCATTGAATTCATCAGATTTCATGTGTAAATTATCTGGAGAATGCGGTGGTGAAGGTAAAGTAGATAAGGAAAGTATCGAAGTAGATAATCCAACAAAATTTTTAAATGAAGTGGTAAAACAATCAAAGCTTTGTTTTGAAAGAGGAAGAAAAGGACAAATAAGTGGTGAGCTTTGTTATACAGTAAAATGTACATCTGGGTGTAAAATAAATTGTAATACTATTAAATCACCTGTAGAAAAAACAGTTGGAGCAGATAATCTAGAATGCAATGAATTTGGAGAAGGATCAAAAGCCATAATCTCATATGATTATAAAACAAGTCACGTTATAATAAGATAATATGATTAATTCTAAAAGAGGTGTAGAATCAGTCGAGGTATGGATGTGGGTAATTGCAGGACTGATAATTGGTACTATCGTATTTGGTGGAAGCTACATGCTTTTTTCTCATTGGATTGAAAATAATGAATTAAAAGAAACAAAAGTAAATTTTGAACTTCTTACACAATCCATTGTCAAGACTTGTAATCAAGGCACTGATAAACTTGAAATAAGTAGATTTGTTTTTCCACCTATTGTAAAAAATATCACAATAAAAAACAAAGAAACTAATGAAGAAGGCATTGGAT
>JABHHN010000103.1 GCA_018671515.1 archaeon
AAACATATTTTTCATTTTCCAAAATTCCATTTGACCAATCTTCTAGATATACATTTACATCCAATCCTTTTTCATTTGCATATTTTATTGTATATTTTATATCTTCAAAATGCTCTTCTGCAGTTTTTTTTAATTGAATATTACAATGTTTTAAAGATCCTTTAGTAAGTAAATTAATTACTGAACAACCGTTTTCTTTTATCCAATCAACTGATCTTTCTCGATCTACAAAACCAAGTATTTCTATTTTATGACAAATATTAATTTCTTTAGCCCAATTTGAAATTTTTTTCATAGCAAGTTTTTCCCCAACTGACGCAAGTGCATTTCCAATTTCAATTCTATCTACTTTAACATCTAATATGAGTTTTTTTGCAATTGCTAATTTTTCTTCAGGTGTAAATGACACGCCATTTGTTTGCTCACCATCACGAAGTGTTGTGTCCATTATTTCTATTTTTTTCATAAATATCACAAGTTTTAAGTTCTAAATTAGTACTAATATTGATTAATTATATTTAAAATTTACTAGATAAAGGTAGAAATATTCTCCAAAGGAGAAAAGATTTATAAATTTCTTAATAATACTTAAAAAAACCGTGAATCATAACTATACAAAAAACATTGTATGCATAATACTTCTTGGTATTCTGATTATTTTCATATAAATACTGACTTTTTTTCAAAAAATTCGAAAAAAAGTCTTCATTAAATATACTAAATAGGTGAATAAATAAAATGGAAAAAATACAAACAGAAAATGCCCCTAAGGCAGTCGGTCCTTATAGTCAAGCTATAAAACACAATGGGTTAGTCTATACGGCAGGTCAAATTCCAATAAATCCAGATACAGGAAAATTAGTAGAAAGAGAAATAATTGAGCAAACTATACAAGTTCTAAAAAATCTAAAAGCTGTTCTTTCTGCTGCAGGATCTTCTATGGAAAATGCAATAAAAGTAACAGTGTTTCTAAAAAATCTAGATGATTATGCAAAAATGAATGAAATATATTCGCAATATTTTACAAATAAACCAGCACGAGCAACTGTGCAAGTTGCAAAATTACCGCTTGATGTTTTAGTTGAAATTGATGTAGTAGCTAAATGTGATTAAGATGAATGTAATGAACAAGCTTGATTCAAAGAATAAAAAAAGCTCTGAAGTCACATTAAAAAACATTATTCTTGCAAAAAAAAGAATAAATGATTTTGTAGAAAATATCCCATTAAATAAATGTGACAGACTCTCAAAACAATATGATGCAAATATTTATGTCAAAAGAGAAGACCTTCAAAAAGTAAGATCATATAAAATCAGAGGAGCATATAATTTAATGAGTTCTCTTACTAATGATGAAAAAAAGAAAGGAGTTGTCTGTGCAAGTGCTGGAAACCATGCGCAAGGAGTTGCATTTAGCTGTAATAATTTGCAGATAAAAGGTGTAATATTTGTACCAGTTGTCACACCAAAACAAAAAATTGACAAAATAAATAATTTTGGCAATGGATGGATTGAATTAAGAACAAAAGGTGCAGACTTTGATGAAGCAAGTAAATTTGCACAAGGCTATTGCAATGAAAATGATATGACTTTTGTACATCCATTTGATGATGCAAGAACAATCTGTGGGCAAGGTACTATTGGTCTTGAAATTTATGAAGAATTAAAAAATATAGATTATATTTTTGTTCCAATAGGAGGAGGGGGACTAATCTCTGGGATTTCTACTTATTTTAAAGAAATGAATTCAAACACAAAAATAATCGGTGTTGAACCAAAAGGAGCTGCTTCAATGAATAATTCAATAAAAAAAGGAAAAGTAGTGAGTCTTTCTAAAGTTAATAATTTTGTCGATGGATGTGCTGTTAAAAAAGTAGGAGATTTATCATATGCAATTACTTCAAAAAATGTAAAAGAATTCATAAAAATTGATGAAGGAAATGTTGCAAAGACAATGATTGATCTTTACCAAAATGAAGGAATAATTACTGAACCTGGTGGGGCATTATCCATTTCTGCACTTGATTATGTTGATGTAAAAGGAAAGACAGTTGTATGCATCATATCAGGTGGAAATAATGATATTTCAAGATATCCAGAAATAGTTGAAAAAAGTCTTGTTTTCCAAGGATTAAAACATTATTTCATAGTTGAATTTGCACAAGCTCCTGGACAACTTAAAAACTTTTTAGATAATGTTTTAGGCCCAAATGATGATATTTCTAGATTTGAATATATTAAAAAAACAAATAAAGAAAGAGGACCATCATTAGTAGGAATTGAACTTGCAAATAAAAATGATTATGAACCATTAATCAAAAGAATGAAAGATCAAGGAATAAAATATAAGGTCGTGGATAGTAATGATCCATTATATTCAATGCTTATTTAATTTCCAAATAAATAAAGAATTTATTTAATGCAGCAAGAGTAAGTCCACATTTTATTTTATTTTCAATTATCATTTTTTTTATTTCTGATATTGGTTTTGTTATGATATCTACAATTGCTTCATCATTTTCCTGCATATATTTTCCAATTTGTTTAAGATCTAAATTTTTAGCAACAAACACATTCATAAGTACTGTATCATATCCAGGAGAAATATAAAATGCACCAATATTTTCAAATTCATTTGCAATGATTCCTGTTTCCTCAAATAATTCCTCTTTTGCACTCTTAAGAATTTCACCATTTTTTATTCCTCCCATTGGAAGTTCAATAAGATTTTCACCAACAGGATATCTATGCTCAACAACAAAAATTATATTTTCCCCATCAAATGCAATTATAATAACTCCATCTATCCTTTTAGAATACCAATACTCATCTTCCACTCCATCAGGTCTGATGACTTTATCTAAAACTATTGTCCCATATTTATCTTTATATAAAACTTTAGAATCAATTTTTTTCCATTTTCTATCCATCTAAAAAAAGATATAGAAATATAATATAACTTTAACGATTTTATTTATATAAAATATCTAATTAAAAAAATCATCGCTTGAGAATAATCTTGATAATATAAAAAATCCACCTATTACTGATCCAGTAGCATTTAATGCACGAATAAATTCAAGAGGAAATGGAATATTAAAATCAAACCAACCCATGGCACTATTAAGACCCATAAGACCAAACAAAACCATTGTACCTCCAATTGCTATATACATTTGGAAATCTATTTTGTTTCTGGTTGATCTATGTTGATTTGAATCCGAAGAAGTATCTATTATTTGTTCACTCATATCTTTATTTTATATAATATTTAATTTATAAATATATTTAAATTAATCATCACGTAATCATCCAAAGAAAATTACATAAAAAATAATTAAAAAATAAAATATTTAATTTAGTAGATAACTTCTACTTTGTTTTGGTTAAGTTTAAATATTATTTATCCTTTACAAGATAAAATGCAAGATTCAGATAATAATTTAAATAATAGTTCAAATTAATCTTGTTTCTAGACAAATTTATGGTGATAAAATGCTACGAACTCATACATGCGGGGAATTAAGAAGTAAGGACATAAAAACAAAAGTTGTACTATCAGGTTGGGTACATTCATATAGAGATCATGGCGGTGTTATTTTCATTGATTTAC